>NZ_JBEGDB010000019.1:0-55804 GCF_043638955.1 Bradyrhizobium sp. 31Argb
GCCGGCGTGGTGTTCGGCGAGTTGGCGTTGTTGACCTCGATGGTGCCGTGGATCGGCGCCTTGTCCTCGATATTGAGGTCGACATCCACCGTGCCCGGCGAGACGCCGGCGCGCAGCGCGGGCGTCACCCGCCGGTCGGGCCATTGGTTGAGCGCGACGATGTCCTTGGTGACATCGTTGAAATTCGGCAGCGTGCCCTCTTTGAGCGATTTCGTCCGGTCCTTGATCTGCTCGATGTCGAAGTAGCGCGAATTCTTCACCCGCAGCCGGCCGACCTTCATCTCCGCCACCTTGAGAATGACGACCCCGCGCAGCGCATTCTGCGTCGGCACCGACACGCTCACGGTCTGAAAGCCCTTGTCGCGATAGGCCTTCTCGAGCGCGGCGCGCGCCTTCTCGACATCGTCGGCGCTCTTGCCCGGACCGAGGAACGGATAGATCGCCTCCTCGACGTCGATCTGCGGCAGCTTGTCGGCGCCCTGCACCGCGAAATCGTCGATGTCGAAGCGTTGCGCCGGCGCCGCGCTCTGCGCCGCCGCCCCGGCCGGCGCAGGCGCATTGTCCGCATTCGCGGGCTGCTGCGCGCTTTGCGGCGCGGCGCCTGCTGGAGCGATGCCGACCACAATGCCAACAGTGATCATCGCCACGGCCGACCACCGCGACCCACCCCGGGATTGCACCCGATGTCTGAAATCTCTGAGATTACTTCCACTTCGCACAGACGTTCGCCCAATTTCGCGCAGGCGTCCGCCGTCGCGGCGGGACCACCGCGACAACGACGCCTACTCACACGACGACTGGGCGAGTGCTAACGTGCAAAAATTTCTGCACGCCGTAGAAGAAACTTATCCATTTGTTAGGAAATCAGCGTTTGCGGCCGAATGCGATCGGGCCTTCAGCTCAGCAGTACCACCCCGCCGGGAAGCGAGGTGATCCGGGCCCCGAATAGCTGCTCGACCTGGTCGACAAAATTCCCGAGCTTGTCGAGCTGAAACGTGCCGTTGACGAGACGGCGCTTCAGCTCCGCATTGGCGATGATGATCTTTCCGGGACGGTATCGGTTCACTTCGTCCACCACGCTTGCCAGTGGGCGGTCGCGAAAGATCAGCAGCCCAGCCTGCCAGGCCGTCACCTGCACGGCATCAACCGGAACGGATTGCTGCAGCCCTGCGCTGGAATAGGTGACCTGCTCGGCCTTGTGGAGCTGAACCGTTCTGTCGTTCTGTTCAACGGTCACGACGCCGTCGAGGCAGGTCACCGAGACAACCCCATCGAGACAGCGCGCATTGAAATCCGCCTGCGAGGCGCTGATGCGTCCATTTCCTGCCAACATCACGAGCGGCTTGGATGGCGATAGCTTGGCCGCAACCGAAGCCTCGCCAGAAATCAGTTCGATCCTGGTCTCGTCAGACGTGGAGGGCAGCGCGACGCTGGTTTGGGTGTTCAGCTCCAGTGAAACGTCGGGCGCGACCGCTACCTTGCGATGTTCCCCTTTTCCGGTCCTGTAGTCGGCCGAGAGTTCTTCGAGCGACGGCCACAGACCGAGCGGTGGGCGAACGATCATGTAGCCGGCGGCAGCGGCCGCAATCGCCCCTCCCAACATGATACGGCGCGTGAGCCGCCGGGGCGGCGGCTGCGAAGCCGTTACGACGACATCTGAGGCCTGCTGCTCATCGGCCAGTTCCCGGGCGGCGACGCTCGCCATGCGAAAAAGCTGTACTGCTTTCTTGAATGCCGCATCATGTGCCTGGCTTTGGTCACGCCAACGCTGCAACGCGTCCACGTCTGCCCGCGTCGGCTCGTCGGTTTTCAGGCGAACGACCCAATCAAGGGCCTCGTCCAGCAGCGGATTGGATTTGGGTGGGCGATTCGGCACGGTCACGATGACTCGCTCACTGCCCTACTCCCCAAATCCAAACCTGCCGATAGTATTGGACGTGCATGAGAGACTATATAGATGATTCCATCCGCATCCGGGTACTGCAACGGACCTTTACGCAAATCATCAGGAGAAACAATCGGGAACACCTGCATCAGATGCTTGGGCATGACACGGTCGAGAATGATGCAGTGGCGCTGCCTGCGGTTTCGACCTGAACGTGTGCTTGATCGGCTCAGCATTCCCCCGCGAACCTCTCCCGGATATACTTACCGGATCCAAGCGACAACTCTCTCTATTCGATAGACGATCGAAACTCCGCTATCCCGCAGAAAAAACCCGCGAAAGTTGAAAAAACAGGTCACAGCTTTCGACGCGGCGACCGGATGAGACGGGGCCTGAAGGCACCGTTCTGCAGCAAACATCGATGATCGACAAGTGCGGTTTCGGCCGGCGTCATTTTTCGATAGCAAATTCAATACGAACGGGGGCGCGGGCCACCGAGACGACGGATCAATGTATAATCGAGACAATTTGCACAGTGGCTCAAGGCCAGCTTCAAATCACTTTCTACCGTTCGCACGCTAACGCCCAGACTGACTGCAACGTCGTGTGCAGACCGCCCCTCGATGCCGATACCGAGCAGCACGTGGCGGGGCCTGGCAGGCAATTCGGCCAGCGCACGCTTGAAGGCATCAATATCGGAACGTGCTTCGACAACCCGGGCGGGATCCGGCTCGTCGTCGCACACATCGAGCAACGCCTCAACTTCCGATGCGCTGACACGATGGTTCAGAGCTTTCTTGGTATCCTTGGCGATGTTGATGGCGGTGCGGAAAATATAGTCGGACGGACTGCGCACAGGGACAGCATCGGTCACCCGCTCCAGCCGCAGGAACGCCTCGTGCAGGGCCTCATAGGCGAAGTCCGAAGACCCCAGACGGCGCGTCAGCTTCTTGACCAGTTCGTCGTAGTTCTCGACGAGCTGCCCCCGCAGCCGTACTCGATTGACACCAGCCACGCCTCGCGGCCCCCCAGACGCCAGCTCGATATCCAGACCGGACTACTCCCGGTGGGATCCTCGTAGCGGCAGCGGATAACACATTTATGACAAAGGTTGAATCCTCGCCAGGGTACAAGCGGGGGTGCGGCTTCCGTATCACAAATGGCATCCGGCTTCACAGATCAGGACGGTTCAAACACCAGCGCTCCACGTTGCATCAAAAACGAGATTGCCGAGCCCATCGCAGGTACGCCGTCCTATCCGCAGGGGCCATCGACATTCATTGCAACGGCTTCACTACAATCACGATACGCACCGGCCGAGGCGTGTTTGCCGGCGCCGACCGGCTGATGGTGAGACCACGCAATACCGTCGCCACGGTGGCGTCCCGCTCGACATCGCCCGTCGATCTGAACAGTTCGGTGCGCTGAACCGTGCGGGACCGATCGATCCAGAGATCAAGGACAGCCCGATAGCTGCCGCCTCGCGTCCTGACATTCTTTTGCAAGGCCTTTTGAATGTCGATCTGCAGACTTTCACTATAATCGTGAAGCCGGCCAACATCGTCGCCGTCATTCGAGGCCCGTACCCTCAACATCCCCAATGACAAATCCGCAGAACCGAGCGGGCTGGCGGGAGGCCCGCCAGTTGTCGCGGATGGTAGAGCAAGGGTGATCGCGTCCGGACGGGTATACTGGACTTTCAGGTCCGTTCCGGCCAACAGCAGGTTCAGCGCCTGCTCGGCCGTAAAGTTGCCCTCAACCGCCGCAGATTTTCGCCCAGTCGCCGAATTGCTCTCATAGAGCACTTGAACACCGGTTCGCTCGCCGTAAGCCTGCAGTGCAATGGCAAGCGGTTGTGCGGGAATATGAAACCCGATCGGCTCCGACACAGTGGCAGCCCGACGTTCTTCGGCAATGGCTGCGCATACGCCGGTGATTACCAGAAGGGCGCAAATCCAGGTGAGATGTCGTTGCCCCCGAGAACGTTCGACCGTCTTCCCATCGGTCACAGCACAAGCATACGCGACATATGATCGAATTGCCGTCATGGCCCCACTTCGCTTTGCCCCAGGGTCTGGTCAGTGTCCTATTTCTAAGCCTTCCGACCAGTCGCTGCTCAGCGCGGCGTAGGCGATGCGCGAGCGCTTTTATATCCGAAGATATGACAGCCGTCTAACAGGCCCTATCGGCCGGGCGGCGGCCAACGTTTCCCACATCGATGACCTTGATCTCGTTAGCCCAGCGAGCGCTTGCGTCTCCGTCCGCGAGCGGCTCGTCGGTACCTCGCTTCAATCACCCCTACGCCTTCACCATCATCATCTTGCGAACACTCATCGCACGTATTTATTCGCTTGAGCATCCAGCGCGCGAGACAATTACAACGCGAAACGCCACAAATCTGCAATGGTACCGACGCTATGCTTCAGCATCCGCTCACACGGCAGAACTGCAATGAATGGCCGCAGTGCGTCACCCCACATGCATCACATGCCTTATCGACAGCTCATTGTGACTGCGATCGCGGCGCTACTCTCTTCTGCCGCGTCTGCCGCCGAATTCACCATCGTCAATGCTTCGAACATTCCATTGCAGCACCTTTATATATCGCCATGTGGGGCGCGGCATTGGGGGCCAGACCAGTTTACCGAAGCGCTGCCGCCTTCCAGATTTTTCACGGTCTCCAGCGTCAGGCCGGGTTGCTACGACATCCAATTCGTGGTTGCGCCCTGGAATAGCTGCGTCATCGCGGGGGCATCACTGCGCCGCAGCGAGGTCTGGAAGGTGACGCAGTGGACTGTGTTCGGCTCGCAGAGCGGCGATTGCTCCCATGTCGCCGGCTACGTTCCGGCAACGCGACGGCCGTGGAACTGGCAATCAACATCGGCTTCGGACATGAAGAGAGAGTAACGTGGCAAAGGTGTTGGTGACCGGCGGCGCCGGATTTCTTGGTTCGCATTTGTGCGAGCGGCTCGTCGAGCAAGGCCACGATGTGCTTTGCGTTGACAACTATTTCACCGGCGGCAGGGCCAATATCGCGCATCTCATCGGCAACCCGCACTTCGAGATGATGCGCCACGATGTGACTTTCCCGCTCTATGTCGAGGTGGATACGATTTACAATCTGGCCTGCCCTGCCTCCCCGATCCACTACCAGTTCGATCCGGTGCAGACGACCAAGACCAGTGTCCACGGCGCGATCAACATGCTGGGGCTCGCCAAGCGAGTGAAAGCGAAAATCCTTCAGGCGTCGACATCCGAGGTCTACGGCGACCCCGAAGTTCATCCGCAGCCTGAGGCTTATTGGGGCCGCGTTAATCCTATCGGACTGCGTTCCTGCTATGATGAGGGCAAGCGCTGCGCCGAGACCTTGTTCTTCGATTACTGGCGCCAGCATGGCCTGCGGATCAAGGTCGTACGAATCTTCAACACCTATGGTCCCCGCATGCATCCAAACGACGGCCGCGTGGTGTCGAACTTCATCGTTCAGGCGCTCAACGGCGACGACATCACCATCTACGGAGACGGCAACCAGTCCCGCAGCTTCTGCTATGTGGACGATCTCATCGAGGCCATGATCCGGACCATGAACACGCTGGATGATTTCAGGGGCCCGATCAACATCGGCAATCCGCGTGAGTTCACAATTCGTGAGCTCGCCGAAGAGGTGATTGCGCTCACGGGATCACGGAGCAGATTGGTGTTCATGCCGCTGCCCTCCGATGACCCTCGCCAGCGTCAACCGGATATTTCGCTTGCCCGCACCGTGCTCGACTGGACACCGCGGATCGAGCTTCGAAGCGGGCTCGAGAAGACGATTGCCTATTTCCGCGGCGAGATGAGAGCTGCCGCGGAATAGCTCGTCCATCCGCCTCTCTCTTGCGGCCGCCGATCGCATCATCGTTCAAGCAGTTTTCCGACGCCAGAAGGCATGCACGTTCAGATTGACCTTCAAGACGGGGTCGGCAGTTGCGCGCTCGCCGGAACCGCTCGGTTGCACCAAGAGGGCATCGACGAAAACATAGGGAGCGCCGCTTTCAAGGCGATAAAGCAGGGATTGCAGGTTGGGAAGCGTGGCATTCAAGGTAATCTGCACCCGAATGATATCGCCTTTGTCATCGCGATCCGCCGGCGGAACCCCGGACGAGACCAAAACGGCGTGCTGATCCGTCACAAGCTGCGACAGATAGGCCTGAAACTGCGCAGTGGCGAGCCCGCTGGTGGGCGCGTCCAGGAATGCGAGCGCGGGAGCTGCCGAGGGCTGAGTCGACCGGCTTCGATTGGCGACCGACCGTGAACGCGCCTGCAGGCTCGCAAGCTGATCGCGTTGGTCGGCGAGCGCCTGCAAGGCCTCGCTACGCGTCTGCAATGCTGCTACGACCGCAACCGTACAGACGATCAGCAACGCACAAAAGCCGCCCACGGCGAAAATCTGCTCGCGGCTGACATCGAGCTTCAGGTTCAGCTTCAGATTCGGCTTCAGCATGGCCTAGCCTCCGTCGATCCTGGCGTGCGCCTCGACGCGCGCCTCGATGTGAAACATGAAGCGCGTGCCGTCGGCGCCGCGTGTTGTGGGAGCAAAGAAATGCACATCCTTCAGATGTCCTGACTGCTCAAGCGGAGCAATCAGCGACGGCGCGTCGTCGGCGAAGCCCACGATGCGCAGCGTCGCGCCGTCGAGATTGAGCTCAGTGAGATGAGAATTATCCGGCAGCGCACGGGAAAGCGCCTCGACAACGATCACAGCCACGGGCGACGTTTCCTTCAAGGCCCACGCGCGCTCTGGAGGCGCGAGCGAAGGGATCGATTGCCGGGGGAGAGCGCCCTTGACCTGGCGCTGCAGCGCCGCGATGCGCGTCCCGACATCTTCGCTTTCGCTGTCCGCGGACGCTGCAGTCATGAAGCCCCAGACGTTCACGATGAGGGTGATGCAGACGGTGGCCGCGATCAAGCCACCAATGGTCTGGCTGATACGTGCGAGGCTCTTGTCGGTCGCATCGGCGAGCCGCGACCACAGCACGACGGGGATAGCCGCGTCGGCAAGACGCTCGCTCGCCACCACGCGATCGACCCGCAACCCCAGCGCACCCAGACGCTGGCAAGCCTCGTCGAGCACCGCGCGCGAGGTGATGAGAACACGCACGTCGAGGCTCGCCGCATCCTCGCTCGGTCCGACATCGAAACCATAGGCGGCCTGGTTCGCGCGCCAGGGGCACAGGCGTTCGATCTGGTTGCGGACGATGCCGGGCAGCAGGTCGCGGGCCTGGGCGGGAACGCTCATCCGGCGCGCGACGAATTCATCGGCGGCGAGTTCCAGGATCACGAAGCGGTTTTGCGCGGCGCGGGCGATGTCGTCGGGCAGCGGAGCACCGGCGGGGACGATGACTGACGTTGTTCTTCCCGTCCTCTTCGCATCAGAAACGATCCATTTGTCGCCGTCCTGTTTGTTGCCGTCTTGGGCGACCTTCAGCCAGTTGCGGGCACGGCGGCGCTCCTGCCAGCCGAGCCACAGGCGGGCCAGGATGTCGATCCAGCGCCCCATAATAATGTCGATACGCATCAGCGTGCCCCCATCAGCATGACAGTGTCCGTTGCCGCCCCCGGCGACAACGGGTTCCAGGCGAGAACCCGATACGGCTGCTTGTCGTCAGGCAGCAGCACGATGAAGGCCTTGGCCTTGGCCGTGTATCCGCCCACAGTTCCAGCGACGAGATCCACCGCGACGACCTGTCGCCGCTGAACCTTCAGATACTTCTGCGTCGGCCCGAGCAGGAAGGCGAGGCGCTCGGGATCGACCAGCGGCGCGCGCCGCATCTCGAGGAAGGTGTCAAGCCGCGGCGCGTCGACGAACGGCAGCGCCTGGAGCACCGCGACCGGTGCGGTGAGTGGGTTCACGCCATCGCTCCCATACACGGTGATCAGCGGCACTATCGCCGCCATCCAGTCCGCCCTCATTCCGGGAATGCTCGCAAGCTGCCGCACATCGGTGAACGGTGCAGGAGAGGCCGATGCGGCCCGCTGATCGGACCCGGCCTCCGCCTCATCGGACTCGGCCATCTCCTGATCGGGCTTGGCGGCGGCCGATGCCGGCTGTTTCGCCACCTCGTTGGGCCGCCGCTCCTGCCGATCCGAACCACGCAGATCGACGATCCTGTTGGCCAAAACGTTGGCGTCGTCATCCTCCGCCCCGACATAGCGCAACAGCGACGCCAGCAACTCGACAGGCGCCTTTCCGATGTCGATGCGGCCGCCCTCGTCGCTGACGCTGACGCGCACCTGTCCGGTCGACAGCGTAATGGTGGTGCCACGCGCGACCAGTGGCGCATCGCGCATGGCGGCCACCATGCCGGCCGCGGCCTCAAGTCCTGCCGTCAGCAGCGCATCGGCCTGCACACGCTCGCGGTCGATGCCGACGATCCCCACGAGGCTGCGAAACGTGGTCGACGTCGCCATTGCCAGCGCCGAGCACAGCGCGATCGCCCAGAGCACCGTGAGCAGCACCATGCCGCGCTGGTTGTCTCGGCGGCTCATCCGCGCGCCCCCGCCGGCTGGTCCTTCGCAGGCTCGGCCTCCTTCGCCGGCTGCTCCTTCGCCGATTTGGACCCGCGGCCGGTCAGACACGTCGCCTTGGCGCCCGGCCGCGCACAGCCGATCGGCGCATCGGCACGGAGCGCAAACTGCACGGCGGGCACGAGCTCGGCGCCGCTCGCGCGGTCGCGGATCGAGAGCCGCACCAGGCGCGGCGGCAGCGGCTGCCCGCTCCAGGTGTCGCTCCAGGTCACGGTCCCGTCCGTCGCAAGGCTGGCGAAGGCGAACGCGATCTCGACCTTCCCCTCGAGCAGCAGAACGGGGTCGCGCAGCGCGACGTTCTCGAACGGCATGCGCGGCCCTGGCCATGGCGCGCGCCGGCGCACGAGCTGGCTCCTGTCATCCCGCTCCTCGACGGTCAGGCTGACCACCTCCTCGCCCTGCAGCCCGGCCACGGTGCCGCCGGCCGCAACGAACCTGACTTCGGTGGACCCGCCGACGAAGGCGGCCCTCCGATTGCCACCGCCCGCGGACTGCGGAGCGAGAGACTGCGGCACCAGACGCGCCGCGCCGAAATCCGCCGCCAGGCGCTCGATCGCAAGCAGCAGTTGGTCCGCCCGGCCCACCACGCCGGTGCGGCGATCGAAGTTGAGGGCGACGTTGTGGATGAGGGCCGCGGTCGCGACGATCACGGCGGACCCGATCGCAAGTGCGGCGAGCACCTCGATCAGGGTGAAACCCCGCACGCCGCGCAGCGTTGATTTCGGCAGGCCGCGTTTCGGAAGAGTTGGTTTCGCGGTCATTCTTCGTCCCTCGGTCCCAGCCGCAGCGTCTCGGCGCTGACCACATGCCCGGACCCCCACGACACCTTCGCGCTCACGCGGTAGGCGATCCAGCTCCGGCGCTTGGCGGGGGGCTCGTTCGGTTTCTCCTGGGACTTGTCCACCACGGTCTGCATCAGGCTCCCCTGCTGTGGCACCATGGCGTCGACGAACATCGGCTCGGCCGTGACCGTCCAGCGCAGGCCGGCCGTCTCGCCGTCGCGCGGCCCCTTCGCGAGCGCCATGCGGTCGACGGGCGCATCGAGGATCGCGCGCAGCAGCGTCTGCGCGGCAATGCGGCCGTCGATCTTGTCGGCGATCCGGCGCGCGTAAAACAGATGCGGACCGAGCACCGACACGAACGCCAAGAGCAGAGCCATCGCGACCAGCGCCTCGATCAGCGTAAACCCTCCGCGCGCGGCGGCGTGGTCACGGCAGATCGATCGCCACGCGACCGTTGTACCAGTTGACATCGACCTCATAGCGCACTCCCTGCCACGAGAACTTCAGCACCGCGCCGGTCGAGGCGCCGTCCGGCTCGAACCGGACCACCGCCTGCCGTCCCGACCATCGCGCGTCGACACCGACCACATCGAGCACCACGTCGCGGGGAATCGCGATAACCCCACTCTCCCCAACAAGCCGCCGCTCCCTTGCATCGAGCGAAACGCTGCGACTCTGCCCGGTGAGAATCGCCGCGAGCCGTTCATGCCGCAGCAGCGCCGCGGTCTGCAGCGTCAGCGCCTTCATGTTCGCCCGCCCGGTGCCGGGCACCATCGTCACCACCAGCGTGGCGAGGATGGAGATGATCAGCATCACCGCCATCACCTCGATCAGGGTCGAGCCCGCACGCCGATCGTTGATGCCTGCTCGCGCCATCAGCCGCCCCTACATCGCAAGCTCGGTGATGCTGAGCAGCGCGCTCATGATCGACACGATCAGCGTGCCGACACCGATGCTGACCGCGATGATGGTGATCGGCCCGATCGCGCCCATCAGCCGGTCGAGACCGATGGCGAGCCGCTGCTCGTAGAATTGTGCGGCGTGTTGCGCGATCGCCGAGAGGTCGCCGGTCTCGTCACCGACCCGCAGCATGCGGACCGCAAGCGGCGGCACGAGATCGCTCTCGGCGAGCGCCTCGATGAAGCGGCGGCCGTTACGGACCTGCTCGTGCACCTGGTCGACCGCCGCCGCGTAGCGCGGCTCGGTAATGATGTCGCGCAGGATCTTCAGCGCGGCGGGGAGCGCCACGCCGTTCTCGACCAATAGCCCCAGGGTGCCAACGAAGCGGGCGGTGCGACGGTCGTTCATCACCCCGGCCACGCCGGGAATGGAGGCGAGCGCACCCACGAGCCACGCCCGCGCCGCCTGTTGCCGCAGGATCAGCCAGCCGACCAGCAGCATGGCGGCACAGACGCCGAGGAAGGTGTCGAGATTGGCGCGTAGCCAAGTCGACATCGTCAGCGCGAAGGCGGCGCCCGCGTTGAGCTTTCCGCGCAGCTCCGTGAAGACAGACTCGAACTGCGGCACCACATAAAGCAGAAAGAAGAACAGGATCAGCACCGCCGACCCGACCAGGAACATCGGGTAGCGGATCGCCGCGCTGATCCGCTGCGACAACTGCTCGCGCCGGGTGCGGTCCTCGACGATCGCCCGCAGCACCACCTCGAGCTTGCCGGACGCCTCGCCCGCCCGCACCATGGCGATGTAGATCGGCTCGATGATGGAGTCGTGGCGCTCCAGCGCTTCCGCAAAGCCGTCGCCACCCGAGACCGCCGAGCGCAGGCCGCCAGCGAAGCGGGCTACCGCCTTGTTGGTGTCGTCCTCCAGAGTCTGCAGCGCAGCTTCGAGCGTCAGCCCGGACCGCAGCAGCAGCGCCAGCAGGCGCATGAAGGTGGTGAGTTCGCGCGGGCGCGGCAATCCGCTGCTTGAGATGCCGCTGCGCCGCGCGCCGCCGCCCGCGATCTCCGCTTCGACCGGCAAGTGGCCGAGATACTCGATGCGCCGCAGCACCTCCTCGCGCGAGGGCGCGTCGACATCACCGAGAATGATCTCGCCGGCCTTGGTCAACGCGCGGTACCGGTAGTGTGGCATGATCGCCCTACAGGCTCGTGGTCAGGCGGAAGATTTCATCGAGCGTGGTCTGCCCGGCGCGTAGTTTGTTGATACCGTCCTCGGTCATCGTGGTCATGCCCTCGCGCCGCGCCGCGGTTTCGAGGTCGGTGGAGTCGGTTTTCGGGCCGATTGACCGTCGCAGCGCCGTGCCGATCTCCATGATCTCGAACACGCCCTTGCGCCCGCGGAAACCGGTGAAGCCGCACCAGTCGCAGCCCTTGGGCCGGCAGACCACCTCGCCGGCCTCGATGCCGAGCGCTGCATAGCGCTCGTCAGCGGCGATATCCGCCGCTGACAGCGAGTGGCTTTCCTTGCAGTGATCGCACAGGATCCGCACCAGCCGCTGCGCCACGATCACCCGCGCGCAGGACGCCAGCAGGAAGCTCTCTATCCCCATGTCGATCAGACGCGTGATGGCGCCAGCCGCGGTGTTGGTGTGCAGCGTCGTCAGCACCAGATGTCCGGTCAGCGCAGCGTGGACACCGATATGGGCCGTCTCGGAATCGCGCATCTCGCCGACCATGATGACATCAGGGTCGAGCCGCATGAACGAACGCAGCGCCGATGCGAAAGTGAGCCCGATGCCTGGATGCACCTGGGTCTGGTTGATGCCCGAAATCTGGTACTCGACGGGATCTTCGATGGTAAGGATCTTGCGGGTCGGCTCATTGATCACCGCAAGTGACGCCGCAAGCGTGGTGGTCTTTCCCGATCCGGTCGGTCCGGTGACGATCACCATTCCATAAGGGGCCAGCAACGCCTTGCGCAGGATCGTCTCGTCACGCGCGCTGAGGCCGATCTGGTCGAGCGATACCAGGCCTGCCCCTTTACGCAACAGGCGAATGACGGCGCATTCGCCATGCATCGTCGGCATGGTGGCGACCCGCAGATCGATCTCGCTGCCACTGACAACGATATGCGCGCGTCCGTCCTGCGCCAGGCGGCGCTCGGTGATGTTGAGACCGGCCAGAATCTTGAGGCGCGACAGGATGCCCTTGGTCATGCTCATCGGCGGCGCCGGCACGTTCTTCAGCAGGCCATCGACGCGCAGCCGAACCTGCAGCGCATTGCCAGCCGGCTCGATGTGCAGATCGGTCGCCCGCTGCTCGACCGCCAGGCGCAGCAGGTCATCGAGCGCCCGCACCACCGGCGCGCCACGCGCGAGGTCGCGCAAATTGTCAAGATCATCCTCGCCTGCGCCCGTGCCGATTTGCGGGGTATCGCTCGGCTGATCGGGCTCGAGTCGTAACGAAAGCGCGGCTTCCAAATCATCGGCAGTCGCCACGGCAAGCACGATCGGCCTGCGCAGCGCGAGTTCGACCGCTCGCAACGTCTCATCGTCGATCGGAGCGGCCACTGCGAGACGCAACGTTCCGGCCGCGGTCGCGTAAGGGAAGAGGCGCTCCTCCTTGAGAAACCGCGTCGACATCTCGCCGCCGGCGAACCGCCCCTCGACTAGATCGTCGCGCCGGACCCGGTCGCATCGATAGAAACTGGCCAGTTCGTCGGCCAGTGCCGAAGGCGTGAGCCTGGTGACGGCACTCCAGTCGGTATGGCCAGCCGACCCGTCGCCGTTACGGACGCGACGCGCTCCGTCTTCCCTCTGGCCATCGCGCAACGCGCCCCTTCCCGCGAGATAGGTCATGAAATCGTTCGGCGGCACGGCTGCTGTCGCAGTCGCATTGTTTTCGTGCGCTAGCATTGCACAGCTCCGACATGCCTGGCCCGCACGGCAGGTTCTTCCACAGCGCGAAGCGACATGAGGCGACGATGACGATCGACGAGCACGCCGATGATGATGTAACTTCGGAGGCCCTGCATCCTAACCGCACCGTGCTGCTTTGCGGATTTGCGGCCGTCGCGCTGGTCTCCGCTGCAACGCTGCCATGGCCGCACGCGCTGGCGTCGACCGTTCTCGGCACACTGATGATTGCCGGCGCCGATATCGACGCGCGTAACTTCCTGCTTCCCGACATCGTCACCGGAAGCGCCCTCTTCGCAGGGCTTGTTGCCACGACCGTGCTCGATCCGTTCGATCGCTGGAGTGCGCTGACCACCGCACTGGGCGGTGCCATCCTGGTTGCCGCGGCACTCTGGCTGATGCGCCGGACCTACAGATGGCTGCGGCAGCGCGAAGGCCTGGGGCTCGGCGACGTCAAGCTCGCGGCCGCCATCGGCGCGTGGCTCCCGCTCGACATGGTGCCGCTGTGCTTCGCGTTGGCAACCAGCGCCGCGCTGATCGCCGTGCTGCTGACACGGCTGCACGACCATTCCGTCGAGCGCACGACAAAACTGCCGTTTGGAGCCTTCCTGTGTCCCGCCCTTTGGTTGGTCGACTACGCCGTACGACTGCAGGCGGCTTGATCTCGGATTTGAGAGTATCCGATGCGGATGGCGAAGGCTTCGCAGCTCAAGCGTCAAACATGGTGTAGCCACCTCGGCAGATCGGACGGTGTGAGCCTGCCTCCCCATTACATCTCACCTGCCGCCGCCGAATGGCAATCGCCGGGCAAGCGTATCGTTATCGCTCAGTGGAATTCGCGATGAGCGATCCCGCTGGCCGAACGGACTTCGGCGCTGGAACGCGCTTCCCGGCATCCGCGCGCCGCGCTCGAGACAAACCGCGCAATGCACCATTGCCTGCTTGAGCTCGACCTGTATCGTGCGCACGCTGACGCCGAACCGCTCCGCCACCTGCCGTAATGGCACCTCGTCAACACATATCGCCATGAGAATCTCCCGACGGCGAGCGGGCAGCTCCTGGATCACCTGCTTGAGCGCGTTGATCTCGGAGCGGGCTTCGATAATCCTTTCCGGGCCAGGGCTGTCGTCGACCAGATCGAACAGCGCATCGGTCTCCGAAACGGTACGGCGGCGGCGCTCCGCAACGCGCCGGTTGCTGATGGCACTCATCGCCACTCGGAACAGATATGCATGCAGATCGCGAACGGGTCCGATACCGTCCGCTTTGCTCAAGCGCAGAAATGTGTCCTGCAAAGCCTCGTTGGCGAGATCCGCGGATCCGGTCCGTCGTGTCAAACGCTGTTTGAGATCGTCGTAACTTGCGACGAGGAGCGTGAGCAACGCCGTTCGATTGGTGTCGCTCATTGCAGGGGCCCCATCCCCAACCGCGGCATTTGACACGCTTCAATTCGGTCGCGCCGTTTCTAGCCAAGGTTGATGACATGGAAATGAAACCATAACGCGTGCTGGTTTCGTGACGCACTACGCAACAGTCAATGACACACGTTTGATTTCTTGCGCACGAAACGAGCGGCAAGAATGCCGCGCTCGTTGGGGCGATGATCGTACATCCGCAGATACCGTCGGCGGTGCAAGCTTCTGCGCGAGCGTGACTGCGATCGTTCGCAACGAAGCGCATGTCACGACATGCCGTTGATGGCCATGGTCCGGTGCGACGTCTGCACACGTTCGATGCCACGCAAGGCCACGGCACTTCCCGCATCGATGCTCAGCGCTCCGCGGAAACTGGTCTCTGCATCGTCGGGGCGATCGAGCACACAATAAAGATCGCCAAGCGCGCAATGGGCGGTAACACGCTGCGGATCGAGTGCAAGCGCATGTTTCAGGCTGATTTCCGCGCCCTGCGAGTTGCCGCGCGCGGCACAGGCGCGCCCAAGCGCCTCGTAGAACTCCGCCGATTGTTGCTGATTGATCTTGGTCGCCGCCAGAAAATGCATCATGGCGTTGTCGATGTCACCGAGCTCGCACAGCGCGAGGGCGTATGCGGCGTGCAACGCGTCATCATTGGGGGCAAGTTCCAGCGCCTTGCTGTAATGCTCATGGATCAGGCGCCTTGCCGTATCGGCATGCATATCCGCCTGCTCGCCATCTCCCAGCTTGCGCAGGGCGCTGGCATAGGCGGCGTGGGCATCCGCGTTGGTAGGTGCGAGCTCGATCGCCTTGCGATACTGGGCAAGCGATTGTTCCGTCTTCTGAGCGGCCATCAACGCGTCGGCCAGCAGTGTCCGTGCCAGCGCGAGATCAGGAGCCAACCTCACCGCCACCTGCAGCCGCCTGAGTGCGAGCTCTCCGTCGCCCGAACCGAGCTCCAGCGCACCGAGATTGCACAGCGTGTTCCCATGCTCGGGATCAAGGGAAAGAACATGCTCGAACAGCTTCTTCGCACGACCAAGATTGCCTACCTTCTGTTGGCGACAGCCCTCAACGAACAGCGCATCGCAGAGGACCGCATCCGATGCACGTGGCAGCGCGATCCTCTCCTGCGACAGTGGCACTGCGGCGCCGGCTGTTGACCACATTTCCGCACGCACTCGCTCGACCACATCGCCCCAATCGCCCGCTTCGGCCTGCCGAAACAGCCGCGCCTGCGGATACCAGGGTGTATCGTCACGATCCCTGAGCCAGCGCCAGTCGCTGCCTTTGGCGAGCAGAATCCAGACCGGCTTGCCCATCGCACCGGCCAAATGGGCAATGGCGCTGTCGATGGAGATGACGAGATCGAGATTGGCAATGATCGCGGCGGCATCGGCGAACGATGTGGCGTCGATTTGTGCACCGGCATTGACGATGCCAATATCGAACTCGGTCAGCTGGTTCTGTCCGCGCCCGACCTGCAGGCTGACAAAGCGCGTGCCCGGGCAGTCGAACAAGGGCCGCAGGCGATCGAGCCGCAACGAGTGGCGCCAGTCGTAGGGGTGTGCCGGATTGCCCTGCCAGACCAGGCCGACGGAAAGACCGGAGTGGGCGCCAAGGCTATCATTGAGCCGCTCGCGCCACCGCGCGACCAGGTCCGGATCAGGCGTGATGTAGGGAACCGTCGCAGGAACTGCATCGCTTTGCGTTCCAAAGATCAGCGGCAACGACATGAGCGGCACATGCACATCAAACGCCGCTGCCTCTTCCTCGGTATCGAAGACGTCGTCGATGCCGTCGACCGTTCGCATCAGCGGCAGCAAGGGCCCTTGCACACGCAGGATCACCCGGCCGCCGCGCGCCTTGATCATCGGCGCATAGCGCACGAACTGGATGGTGTCCCCGAAGCCCTGCTCGGATTGCAGCAGGATCGTCTTGCCGGCGAGATCCTCGCCCTGCCAGCATGGCCGGTCGGTCGGCAACAGATGCTTGCTGACTTCCGGTTCCTTGAGCCGCCACTCGTTGTGCGGCCACGCCGCCCGCCAGTCGCCACGGACGAACAGGCAGATGAACAGCATCACGTGCAGCTTTGCGTGCTCGGGATGCCGTGCAAGCGCGTCTTGCAGCAGCACGACCGCCTCGTCCCTTCGGCCCATATCGTTGAGCAGAACGGCAAAGTCGACCACGGGGTCGGCATAGTCGGGCGCGCACGCCAGCGTGTCGCGGAACGCGTCGTGGGCGAAATCCATCAGATCCAGGGTCGTCAGCGCACGGGCGAGACCAAACAGCGCCGCGATATTGTTCGGCTGCAACGTCAGCGCGGCGGCGTACGCGGCCAGTGCCTGCGGATGCTGGCGCACCTTGAGAAGCAGCAGACCGAGATTGGCGTGCGCCTCGCTATCAGCCGGGTTGAGCTGGATCGACTCCTCGAGCAAGTCCAGCGCCCGTTCATCCTCGCCGCGTTGCAGCGCGATCACGCCGCGGATGAGCTGGACCCGCGGCCGCGCGGTGGGTTCCGATGCCACGGTCTCGAACAAGACCTCGGCGCTGTCGAACTGGCCGCTCTGATAGAGATCGAGGCCGCGGTTCATGACGGTCTGGATGAATTCCATCCGCCGTTCGGCCGATGCATGTTTCAGCATCGAAGCCCCCAACGCCAGCGCCTCGCCGCTCGCTGCTTTCAACATCGGCACGGTCCTTCTTTCAGCTTGTCCATTTTTTTCGTCATGGCCGGGCTCGTCCCGGCCATCCCGATCAGGAAGGCAGTGCGCCCCTAAGCGGGGTCACCCCTGCGACTCGGCTTCGCCGAGTCGCAGGGGTCAAGCCCGGTGACGACGAGTAAATTGTCCTAAGCCGCGCCCCGCGCGGTCTTGGCCTCGCACCATTCGGTCCACAGCCGCATCAGTTCGCGTGAGAGGTTGTCGGCAAAGCGCGGCGCGTCGCACAGGGGGGACGCGGCGACGCGGGCGCGCAAACCGGAGCGCAGGTCGGCGAGTTCGTCCCGCCGGCGGGTCCAGTCGACCGCCATGGCGACGTAGTCGTCGATGCTGGTCGTGCAGAAGCTGCCGAGCCCGGCTGCGGTCAGGTGGGCCGCGGAGTGGCGGCCGGCGAACGTGTCGCCGACGAAGGTCACGGTCGGAACGCCCATCCACATCGCCTCAAGCGTGGTCACGCCCGCCGAATAGGGGAACGGATCGAGCGCGAGGTCGACGTCGCAATAGGCCTGCAAGATCTTCGGCTGCTCGGCTTCGCCCACAAGCTCGACACGCTCGCGTGGCACGCCGCCCTGGCCGAGCACGTTGTAGATGGCGTCGCGCGTGCTCGCCTCGCCGAGACCGCCATAGACCATGAGGATTCGCGAATCCGGCACCTGCTCGAGAATCCGCGCCCAGGCCTTGCCGACCTCGCTGTTGAGCTTCGCCGGCCGGTTGAAGCAGCCGAATGTGAAGCGGCCGCCATTCGCGCTCGGCAGCGGCAGCACCTCGGGGGCTTTCTCGGGCGGATGATAGCAGACGTAGCAGTCCGGCAGGCGGATCGGACGCTCGATATAACTCGCGTCATGCTCCGGCGGAATTTCCACCGGATCGGCGATCAGGCCGTCATAGGTGTCGAGCCCGACGGTGCCGACATAGCCGGCCCAGCCGAGCTGGATCGGCGCCGCGCGCGTGGCGAACAGCGACAGGCGGTTGCCGGCGGTGTGGCCGGCGAGATCGAACAGGATATCGATCCGATCATCGAGGATCTGCTGCCCCAGCGCCGGCCCGTCCATCCCGGACACATCGCGCCAGGAGACCGAGATCTCCTTGTAGCGTTCGCTGAAATCGTCGTCCTGCCGCTTGCTGTCGGTCTTGTAGCAGCAAATCTCGTAGCCGAGCGCGGCGAGCGCCTCGAACGCGCGCAGGACCAGGAACGACACGGCGTGACGATGCATATCCGCCGACACCAGGCCAAGTCGCGGCTTGCGCGTCGGATCCGGCGTGTTCGGAAATGCCAGCCGATCCATGGGCGCGGTCGGCCGATACAGCGTCGCCCACCGCCTGTGGGCGTGCAAGAGCTCGTCGCGCGTGACGCCGGGCTTGTGCTGGAGCGCGAACAGCAGCGTTCCGGCGAAGCCAGGGTTGGCAGGATCGAGCTCGCCCGCCCGCCGATAGGCAGCGACAGCGTCCTCGATGCGGCCCTGCCCGAGCAATCCGAAACCGCGGGCGACATGATGCTCGCCCTGCAGCGGATCGAGTGTGAGCGCGCGATCGACATAACTCAAGCCACGCTCGAACTGGCGGTGATTGATCAGGAATTGACCGTACATGTACTGCGGCAGAGCCACGGTCGGAGCGCTGTCGGCGGCGAGTTCGAACAGCCGCCCCGCCTGCTTGTCGCGCACCGCCAGCCCGAAATTCACTCCGAGCTCAATGATCGCCTTGTAGTTCTGGCTGTCGAGCGTGGAGGCGGCGCGGAGATCGTCGACCGCCTTGTCGAACTGACCGTCCATCACATAGGCGAGACCGCGTGTGCGATAGGCCTCCACGTAGCCCGCATCGAGCTCGATCGCCTTGTCGAGCGCCGCGAGCGCCTCGCTGCGCCGGTTCTCGGTGAGCAGCGCAAGACCGAGACTGTATTGCGCGAGCGGCATGTTGGGCAGCAGGCGCAGCCCTTCCTGAAGATAGGGGATACCATCCCGGGTGCGCCCGGTGCGCGCCAGACACGTGCCGATCTCGGTCAGCGCCGGCGCGTGGGTCGGCGTCACCCTGAGTTCCGCCATGAACGCCTCGCGCGCGTCGTCGAAGCGATCGAGCCGGCACAGCGCCACACCCTTGCAGTAGTTGAAGGCGGGCTGGTCGGGCGCGAGCCGCGCCGCCTCGTTGAATGCGCGCAACGCCTGACGCCAGCGATCCTGCTGCCCATGCGCGACGCCCTGCTGGTGCAGCTCCTGTGCGCGCCGCAGATTGGCGGACGGACGCTCGCCTCCGTTGATTGCGGGCGATCTTGCGGCGGATGGTGACGCCACCGGCCGTGCCAGAATTGCATGGCCGCCATGCTCCACGCGTATCGCGAGGCGCCCGCCTGAATTGTCTTCCATGTGGGAGGCCTCGCTTGAAACAATTCCCGCGTCGATGGCACCGCCGGAAGACGGTCATCAGGTCGGGATTCCATAGATCATTTCCCAGAGTATTGCTAAGTTATTTTTCCAACCCTGACCAGAAATTTTCTCTGCGCGACGTCAAGGCTCATGTTGTCTATTAGATGTTGGCCAATCATCGACGACGGAGACATAACTTCGACGCGTGAGTGACTTGCAATTCTTCATGTGTCATCGCTGTGACCGTGACAGATATGCATAAAATTACTTCATCAAATCTTGAACATTACTTTGCACTACTTTGCACTCTCGTGACGACGGGATGACGACGCGCGCCGCTGGTTACAAACCCCACAGGACCTGAGACATGAAAATGCAATCGTCCAAATACCTGCTCGGCACCGCGTCGGTGCTCGCGCTGCTCGCCTCGTCGGCCACCGTGCCCGCGAACGCGGGCGCCTCCTCGGCCACCAAGCCGATCTACTTCGCCGGCAGCACGCTCGCCTCGGAAGCCTTCCGGCAGATTCTCGACTGCTACACGGGCGGCACCGTCGGCTTCGGGTTCGGCGCCACGGCCAACGACGGCTACCAGTTTGGCGGCTTCCCGGCACCGGGCCATCTGCCGACCACCTGCACCGTGAGTACGGTGGTGAACGGCCTGTATGCCGGCGTCGGCTCCGGCAACGGCACCCGCGGCTTCATCGCCAACAACCCGCAGCAGTGGTATAGCGGCTCAGTGACCGCAGGCTCGGTGATGACGTCAACGATCACCACCATGTTCCTGCCGGCGGCCAAGCCGCCGATCATCGACTTTTCGAATACGGGCTCTCCGGCGACGATCTTCGGCAGCTATCCATATCCGCGTGTCGACGTCGGCATGTCGGACTCGCCGCTGGCGATTGCCACCGGTGCCACGACCCTTACGACGGTGTCGTTCACCTTCACCCCGGCGCAAAGCTGGTCGACCACCGGCGGCGTGGCCCCCGCTATCACCGTGGGCACCTCGACGGCTGTTGCCTATAACCCCACCACCTATGGCGCGCCGATCCAGGTTCCGGCGTTCGAGGTCAACGTCGCGATCGTCGTCAACACGAACGGGATGACCACCGTTAGCGGAACAACAACAATAAGCAGCGTCTACTCGGCGGTCACAGGCGCGGGCACCACGCCAGGCACCCAAGCCAACCAAGGCGCCGCCATCCAGCTCACCACGGCGCAGATGTGTGCGATCTTCTCGGGCCTGGTGACCGATTGGAACGACACCACTCCCAACAAGGTCCCGTACCTCGACAGCGCCGGCACGCCACAGCTCGGGGCCTTTAACGACGCCAACAAAGACCCTTCGGGCGTGGCGCAGCCTTACTCGGCGACCTCCAAGACCATCAGGGTCGTGTATCGCGGGGACGGCAGCGGCACGAGCTTCATCCTGACCAACTATCTCAAGGCCGTCTGCCCGCAGATCTCCTCCACGTATGCGACGATCTTCGGCGCCACGAACCTTCCGAGCACGAGCTTTGCGACCCTGATCGCCAACATCAACAACTCGGCCGTCACGTCGCAGTGGATCGCCCAAACGGGAAGCGGCAACGTGGCATCCAATGTCAGCACCGACGCAACCAACTCGGGCCGAATCGGATACGTCAGCGCCGACTTCTCCCAGCCGTACACCACCAACGTCCCGACCGCGGCGGGGGGGGACCGTCACAGCACCGTATTCGGCAGCGCTGCAGAACGAACAGCTGCGCATCGCCGGCATCTATGTTCCGGACAACACGACACCTACAACTCTGGAGTTCATCGCGCCGACACCGGCCGGTGCCCTCAACGCGTGGACCGACACCCGGCTGCGGGTGCCGGCCACGACCTGGACCTGGGTTGACTTCAACATCTACAACAACGTCTTCGGCTCGGTGACCCAGGGCGGTGTGAGCGTGACCGGCAAGTCTGTGCTGCCGCTCACCAACAGGGCGAACGCCTATCCGCTCAGCGGCACCGCGTTCATGTTCCTCTATAGCTGCTACAAACTCCCGACAGGAGAGCAACCCACCGACCCCGTCAATCGCGTCACCAGTCTGACGAACTACCTGACCTGGCACTACGCTGCCAGCAACCCCTTGCTCACGGGCGTGATCCAGAACGTCGGGTTCAACCCGGTGCCGGCCGCCTACGCGACCATCATCAGGAACAAGTACCTGAGCCCCTCCAGCGCCGAACGAATCGCCATTGGGGGCACAGCCGGCACCAACTGCGCCAGCGCCAGCGGCGCGCTGTAAGCCAGCGCCGACGACGTTCAACGACAAACTCAGCCGGGCGCCTCGATCGAGGCGCCCGGTTTTTTTGGACGGGGCCGATGGTGGCGACGCAACAGCACCTCGCGAGCTTTTTTCTTCGTCGTCACCGCTATCACCGCAATAAATCCGCGAAGACGCCTGCGCCTCGCGCCGCGTGAAAGTGTCTTAGAGATGCAAGCAGCGCGTGCCGTAAGCGCCGCGCCCGCCTGATCAACAAACCGGAGCATGAGAATGAAGAAACACTCTTTTGCAGGGCACCTGCGCGACACGACGTCCATCCTGGCGCTGTCGACGGCGGCCCTGCTCGCCTCGTCGGGCGTGCCTGCGATCGCGCAGGCCACCCAGGGCATCTATGCCGGCGGCAGCACGCTGGCGTCGCTGGTTTTCCGGCAGGTCTTCGATTGCTATAGCGGCGCCACCGTCGGCGGCGACGGCGTCACGTTCTCGACTGGCTTGCCGGGCGCCGGCTTATTGCCGACCACCTGCACGGTGGTGTCAACAGTGCAGGGCATGGTTGCCGGTGTCGGCTCAGGCAACGGCATGCGCGGGTACATCAGCAACAGGCCGGAGCAGTGGTATGGAGGCCCCAACTTCCGGAGACCGTTCAGCTTTACGATTGCCACGCCCTTCCCTGCGGTTCAGCCACCGTTCGTGGACAGCGCCAATGCGACCAATTTCGGCAGCTATCCATATCCGCGCCTGGATATCAGCCTGTCGGACGCACCACTGACCATTATCTGGCCTGCAACAACCCTCACGACAGTGCCCTTCAGCTTCAGCCCGGCGACCAACTGGTCGACCATCGGCGGCGCGATCAGCCAAGTCACAGTGAACGGCACAGCGGTGGCCACCTACAATCCCACTGCTTATGGCCAGCCGATCCAGGTTCCGGCGTTCGAGGTCAACGTCGCGATCGCGGTCAACACGTCCGGTCTCACCGTCAACTCGGCGGTCACAGGCGCGGGCACCACGCCAGGCACCCAGGCCAACCAAGGCGCCGCCATCCAGCTCACCACAGCGCAGATGTGCGCGATCTTCTCAGGCTTCGTGACCGATTGGAGCGACACCACTCCCAACAAGATCCCGTACCTCGACAGTGCCGGCATGATAATGCTCGCGGCTTTCAACGAGGCCAACAAAGACTCTTCGGGCGTGGCGCAGCCTTACTCGGCGACCTCCAAGACCATCAGGGTGGTGTACAACTCTGACGAAAGTGGCGAAACCTACATCCTGACCAACTATCTCAAGGCTGTCTGCCCGCTGATCGACTACAACGCAGGGTACATATCGATCTTCGGCGCCACGAATCTTCCGAGCACGAGCTTCCAGACCCTGATCGACAACGTCAACGCCTTCCGCGGCAGCACAACCATCACGTCGCAATGGATCGGCGCGATTGGAAGCGGCGGGGTGGCGGCGACGATCGGCACCGGTGCAGCCCAGGGAGGCACCATCGGATATGTCGGCGCCAACTTCACCAAGCCTTACACCCAGGCGGTGTCGGGTGCGGGCCTGACCAATGTCGACGCACCGTATTCGGCAGCGTTGCAGAACGAACAACTGCGCATCGCCGGCATCTATGTTCCGGACAACACGACACCCTCAACCCTGGAGTTCATCGCGCCGACGCCGGCCGGCGCCCTCAACGCGTGGACCGACACCCGGCTGCGGGTGCCGGCCACGACCTGGACCTGGGCTGACTTCAACATCTACAACACCGTCTTCGGCCGGGTGACCCAGGGCGGTGTGAGCGTGACCGGCAAGTCTGTGCTGCCGCTCACCAACAGGGCGAACGCCTATCCGCTCAGCGGCACCGCGTTCATGTTCCTCTATAGCTGCTACAGCCTCCCGGCGGGAGAGCTACCCACCGACCCCGTCAATCGCGTCACCAGTCTGACGAACTACCTGAGCTGGCACTACACTGCCAGCAACCCCTTGCTCACCCGCGTGATCCAGAACGTCGGGTTTAACCCCGTCCCGGCTAGTTATGCGACGGTGATCAGGAACAAGTACCTGAGCCCCTCCAGCGCCGAACGAATCGCCATTGGGGGCACAGCCGGCACCAACTGCGCCAGCGCCAGCGGCGCGCTGTAAGCCAGCGCTGACGACGTTCAACGACAAACTCAGCCGGGCGCCTCGCGCCCGGTTTTTTAACGAGAAAGGAAGATGTCTCGTGGAGTGCCACACTCTCTCTTCGTCGCCACCGGGCTTGTCCCGGTGACCTCGCTTAGGGACGCACTGAGTCCATGATCACGATGTCAAACACACTGCTTCCCTGATCGGGGTTGTTTCAGCGACTTCGGCGAAGCCGAAGTCGCTGAGGACAAGCCCAGCCACGACGAAGAAAATAGATACGTCCAACGCTGACATGACAACGACACGACGACTGCGCAAGCACCGCGAAAACGTCGCGCACCCCTAAAAATAAGGCGAAAATCGCTGCGCCTTGGATCGATTCAAATTGTCTTAGGGATGTGAGCACTGCACTGGCGTCGTTGTCGACACGGCGCGGAGGGCCGCCTGGTCCTGCGCGTCTTGCTGCCCCATGGTCTTTAAGGACTTCCCCCGAAGGTCTTCTTCATCGCCATCCATTTCTCCGCATCGAGCAAGATCTTTCCGGTCCCGAGACCATGAGGCGGGTCGCGCGACGCCGCATCACATCGTGAAACAGGGAGCATAAAGATGACTAAGATATCCTTTGCCGGGCGCCTGCTGGGCTCGACCTCGCTGGTCGTGCTGTCGGCCGTCGCCGTGATCGGTGCGGCGCAGCCGGCCGCGGCCCAGACCGGCCTCTACGGCGGCGGCAGCACGCTGCCATCGCTGGCGCTGCGGCAGATCTTCGACTGCTACGAGGGCGCCACCCTCGCCAATGACGGCCAGACCTTCTCGCCGGGCTTCACCTTCTCGCCGCCGAGCCCGAACCAGCTGCCGACAAGCTGCACGCAGTTCTCGACCACGGTCGAGGGCCTGTTCGCCGCCGTCGGCGCCGGCAACGGCCAGCGCGCCTACATCGCCAACGATCCGAAACAACTGTTCCGCGGCAGCCCGGACTCGGCGCCGGCGCTGGTGCGCAAGCCCTCCGCAAAGCCGCCGTATCGCGACACGGCCAACGCCAATTTCTCGAGCTATCCGTATCCGCGGCTCGACTTCGCCGCCAGCGACATGCCGCTGGCGAGCCCCGTCGCCGGCCTGACCACGATCTCGTTCGGCAGCTTCCTGCCGACGACCAACTGGCAGAATACCCTCTTGATCGCGGCGAAGACCAGCACGGCGGTGAGCTTCAACACCGCGGCCGTCGGCACGCCGATCCAGATCCCAGCCATGGCAGTGCCCGTCGCCATCGCGGTCAACACCGCGAACTCCCTCACCGGCGCGACCTGGACCAACCAATCGGCGCTGTCCCCGAACACCCAGGCCGGCGGCGCGATCCAGCTCTCCTCGGCGCAGCTCTGCGCGATCTTCTCCGCGACCGTGACCGACTGGAACGACACCTCGACCCTGATCCCCACCCTCGACGAGAACGGTGTGCAGCAATTCCAGCACTTCTATGACGACAACACCAACGGCACCCTGACCCCGGTCAGCTATACAAGCCGCCGCCTGCCCATCAAGGTGGTCTACCGCTCCGACGACGCCGGCACGAGCTACATCCTGACCAACTACCTCGCCAACCTCTGCCCGCTGCTCGACCCGACCGGCACCTACAACTACAAGAAGATCTTCACCGGCGTCGGCGTCGACGGCGCCACCACCGCCAACCTGCCCTCGAGCAAGTTCCGCAACCTGCTGAACAACATCAAGGCGGTGAAGGGCGAGGCCTATCACGACCACAACGATACGTACGATGTGGACGACGATTCCGAGCGGCCCGATCCGCGCTGGATCAACGCCGAGGGCGCCAACCAGCAGGCGCTGAAGATCGGAACCGGCTCCCTTCTCGCCGGCCGGATCGGCTATCTGAGCGCCGACTTTACCCAGCCCTATGCGACGACGGTGACCGAGGAAGTCGCCGGCGTCATGCTCTCCGGCCCGGCTCCGCGGTCGGCCAGCGTCCAGAACGAGGTGCAGCGCCTCCTCGGCGTCTATCATCCGGGCCAGTCGGGTCAAAACTTCGTGCCGCCGACGCCGGACAACACCGCTCAGGCCTTCAGCGGCCTGACGCCTCCGGCGCTGGATGGCGGCTACAATGCCTGGAATATCTACGGGCAGCGCTATGCCGCCGGAACCGTGATCGCCGGCGTCAACTACAGCGGCCTGTCGGTGATCGGCGTCCCGCTCGTGGCGGAGAATGTCTATCCGCTCACGGGTGCGAGCTACATCAACGTCTACAGCTGCTACAGCGATGCCACCGGCACCCGGGTGCCCGTCCTGAAGAACTGGCTGGCTTGGCTGTTCGGCGGATCGATCGACGCGCTGCCGGCCTATAATCCGGCGACGTCGAATGCCAACTCACCGGGGTATGATCCGAACGTCGCGAAGGTCATCCGCAACAACGGCTTCCACGAACTCGACCCCGCATGGGCGACCAACGCCCTGAGCGTCTACCTGACGACGAGCGTTGCGGGCGGCCTGCCGAGCGCGATCGCGGCGTACAACCCGTCGGGTGCGCAGATCGACGGCTGTCAGGGCGTGACCGGCGGCGCGAAGTAAGGAAGCATATGAGATCGTGATCCGGTGAGAGATCAGCGGATCACGATCGCAGCGACAACAAACGGCAACGGCCGGGTCCTCGATCGAGGCCCGGCCGTTTTTCGTTGTTACGCAGAGTTTGCAGAAGTGCTTCGACTTCTTATCGCGCGCGCATCATCCCCACCGGTGTCATCGCCCGGCCGAAGGACCGGGCGATCCGGTAACCGAGAGTACCCATGATTGAGATCACGGCGAACCAAGACGTACGATTGTTCACGTCGTACCGCTTCATTTCTATTACTGAACTCGGCGTTTACTGGATCGTCCGGTCAAGCCCGACGATGACACTGAATTTGTAGAGACCCCTCGCCCCTCACACCTTCGCCGGCTCCGCCGCGCCAGCGTCGCGGACCGTGCTGCCGCCGCGGGTGGTGCGGATCATGTCGAAATAACGGCTGCCCGCTTCCGGCTCCAGCGTCTTGCGATGGATCAGATGCTGGATGCAGATGGCCGCGAGATCATGGGAGCCGTAGCAGTGATGGGCCACCAGGGCGAGATGCCTGAGCTGCTCGTCGCTCATCGTGTCGGGCCGGGTGAAATCGCGGACATACACCGCGTCGGCTTCGACCAACTGATGGATCGCCGCAAATGGATCGGTGCCGTGCAACGGCCAGATCATGCGCCGGTTGAACTCGGTCAGGGCGTGCGGAATGAAGCCCTGGCCGCGCAGTTCCAGGTCGATCTCGCCGAACACAGGCTGTTTCTTGTACAGCGGGGCAAACGAGACTTCGGTCTGGATGACAGCCGCCTCGGCCAGGCGCCGCCGCCCATTCTGGAAAATCGCAAGCTCCGAGCCCTGCACGTCGATCTTGAGGAAATCCATCGCCTCGATTTCGCAGACATCGTCGAGTTTGCGGGTTGCCATCCTGGAGTCGGCGACGACCCGCCCCCACTCGATGAAGCCCGGAAAATGCTTGAGCATGTGCGGGTCGGGCTCCAGCAGGCTCGTCATGCCCGATGCGAAGCATTCGCGCAGGCGGGCCTGCTCGCCGTTGCCGACGACATAGGGCAGATAGGTCTCCAACTCGCTCTTGCGGGCGTTCAGTTCGGCCAGCGCCGCGCGCTGCGGCTCGAAGCCGTAGAGGCGGCACAGGCGCCTCTCGAGCATGGTCTTGTACGGCGGGTCGGCACCGACCGGGTTGGCGCCGATATCGACCACGGCGGTGAGGCGCTCGGGCGCGAGCAGCGCCGACAGCGGGTCGGCGTTGGCGGAGGCAGGGAGTGGTGTGGGTTGAGTTATGTGGTCTGATGTCATCGCAGGTCATATCCCACTTTGTCGCCGGACTTGGTCCCACCCACCATCGTCATCACCGGGCTTGTCCCGGTGATCTCGCTTAGGATGGCAGTGCTCTGCTGATCTGAAGCGGCAACGCACTGCCGCCTGATCGGGGTTGCCAGGACAAGCCCGGCAACGACAAAGAAAAATTCGTAGGGCGGATTAGCGCAGCGTAATCCGCCATCATGATCACCGCGCGACACGGCGGGTTACGCTGCGCTAACCCGCCCTACGACTGCCCCTCTTAAGACTACTGCGCCTCTTCGCGCCGGCGACGCTCATCGTCGTCATTGGTGCTCCGCATGCCCTGACCACCACCTCCGCTACTGCTCGGCGTCTCGCCATCGCCGCCGCCACCGCCATAGCCCACCACCTCGACGATGACGATGGAGGGCTGGTCATTCGGCTTGGCCGGCCCGGGCTGGCCGGCCTGTTGCGTAGCGGCGGTCGCGTTGTTGTTGACGGCCGCCAACGCGGTGTTGGGCGGCGGGGTGAACGCGAGGCCCGTCACGGTGCCGGTGGACTGGATGTTGAAGGAATTGAGCACGACCTGCGCCACCAGCGTGATGTCATTGCCGCGGATGCCCGCGGCGCCGAGATCGATGGTGCCGCGTGGCGCGACCAGGGTGACGTTGCTCCTGGTCGGATCCTGGCCCGGCAGCGTGACCAGGGCGGCGATACCGGCGCCGGTGATCAAGCCCTGCGGATTGGTGTAGCAGTAGCCGACGACCGTGCAGATCACGCTGACAGCCGGACTCGAGACATAGGTCTTCGGCCCCGAGCCGGCGTTGATGTCGCCATTGGCGACGAACAGGCCGATGTCGCCGCCCTGCTGGGTCATGATGCGGCTCTGGTTGACCAGGATGGAATCGTCGGCGAAGGCGCGGATGCTGCCGCCGCCGAGGGTGAGGATGCCTTCCTGGTTCGGCCGGAGGATGTCGAGCGAGGTGTGACCGACGGTGATGCCGCCGCCCGGGCCGACGATGTTGATGTCGCCGCCCATCTGGGTCTCCAGCACGGAGGCGGCGATGTTGAGCTTGCCGGTCGCGATCTTCGGCGTGGCATTGCCGTCGACGCTCAGGCTGTTGTCGGTGTAGCCCAGGCCCGCCGGGAACAATGTGGAGATCGCGGTATACGCGCGGGCGTACTGCCCGAAATAGGGGCTCGACGGATTCTTGTAGTCCTTGCCCACCTGGATCACGAAATCCAGGAAGGCGCGGTTGACCAGGAGGCGCTGACGCGCCGGCGACAGGCCCTGGAAGGTGGTCCAGGCCTGGTCGCGCGGCTGGCCGAGGGCGGTGGCAATGCCGGCGAGAAGGTCGATGCCGCCGGTGCCGGCACGGGCCGGATCGATGTACTGATTGATCGCCGCGGCATAATCGATGCCGGGCTTGACGCCGAACAGCACGTCGATCTCGGCGCCCTGGGCCGGCAGGTACGGCTTCACGGGGTCCGCGCCGACAGCGAACATACTTCCGAACGTATTGCCGAGCGCGCTGCCGTTGCCGAGCGTGGCAATGCCAGAGGTTTGCGACGGCTCGTACACCGACGGCGTGAACGGCCCGAGGTCATGGCCGGCCTGCAGCACGAAGGTGCCGGGCCCGTAGAGGACATAGGAACCGCCGACAAAATCATTGCCGGCGGCGATGCTGGTGATGTCGGAGGCGTTGTTGTTCTGGCCGATGAAAACAAACGGCTTCAGTTGAGCGCCGCTGCCGGTGGTCGCAGGCGCCCCCGACGGGGCGGTCGCCGCGTAGATATTGTTCCCCGCCTCGATCCGCGCCGGCTTGATCAGTTTCAGAACTGCCGGGTTACCCGCCGTGCCGGTGGCATCGATATCCTGGCCGGCCGCGATGACGACCGGGTTGGAATCGTTCGCGTGCAATGCCTGGGTCAGAATGGGGAGCGGTCCCCCGAGCGGACTGATGTAGTTGCCGTAGTCCAACCCGCCAGTCGATCCGAGATACTGAATGGTCCCGTTGATGATGTCAGGCATCGTCAGGCCCGCCCCGAGGTCGATGGAGCCGGCGGCGACCAAATTGATGGTCCCGGTGCTGTCTCCGCTCAGGGTCGGATACGGCACCAGGTTGGCGTTTCCGATGCCGTCGATGGACGTGGTGCCGCTGTTGAAGACGATGCTGCCGCTGAGCGCCGCCAGATCGAGCGTGGCCGGCAGCAGCAGCCCGATCGTGCTGGGAAGCAAGATCTCGTTGGGCGCCTTGCCCGCGAACAGCCCGGTGCTCGCCGCCGGCGCCACCGTCAGCGCCGTCACATCGCCGGTGACGCTGGTCAGCGAAATGCCGCTGCCGGGACCATAGCTGGTGAACAGGTTGCTCCAGATGGAATTGGATTCGCCAGCCGAGCCGGGCAGGTATCCGCGGGGCGTCCGCACTGTCGTGTTCAGCGGCAACGCGGCGGGATCGTAGACATTGCCGAGCGTCACCGAGCCACGCGCGCTCAGGGTGATGAAGCCGTCCTGCACCGCCAGCAGCAGCGGCAGCGCGTACGAGCCGGTGACTCCAAGGGTGTCGTCCGTCGTGATCCCCCTGGTCGGCCTGCCCCCGTTGAGCGGATTGCTGGTGGTAGCCTGCACCGCCCCGCCGACCCGGATCACGCCGGTGCCGCGGCCGACCAGGAAATTGCTGCTCAGGAGATCACCGCCGGCAGTCACGCTGAGGTTGCCGCCGCCATAGTAGGTCGCCTTCGCGTTCGCCGCGGTAAGGCCGCCGCCGACCACCAGTGTCTCCGGCAGTGACGCGCCGACGTCGACGATGTCGGCGCCCGCCGAGAGCGTGATGTTGCCACCGCCCAGCGCGCCGAAGCCCTGGAAGAAGGTGGCGTAGTTGATCCAGGCCGCGGTCTGGCAGGCAATCGATCCTGCGGCCGCGCAGTCCGCAAACGGCGTCGCGCTGCTGCCGTTCGACACGCCGTAATGGATATACCAGTCGCTCCACATCTGCCCCGTCGCGGCACCGACGACCTTGGTCTGGCTGCCGTCGGTGTCGGTCGGCATCTCGATGCCGATGATCGATCCGCCGGCGGTGACGGTCACCGCGCCACCGCCGGTGGCCCACGCCGGGGTGCTGACGAGGCCGTTCGGCGTATCCGTATAGGCCCTCGGCAATGTCGGCGCCTTGAAGTCCCCAGGCGTCGCAGTGGCTGCGCCGGCGGTGTAGACCGCGCCGGGCGCCACCTGGTCGAGCAGTTCGACATTGCCGGCAGCCGCGAGGGTGATGGAGCCGGTGCCGGTGCGCACCAGGGTCGGGATGTTGATGATCAAATTCGAGGGGTTGCCGAAGGGATCGGGCGTCGGCATCAAAACATTCTTGTACGACGTATGCCCGTCGATGGTGACATTCCCCGTGACGGTCGGCGGCAGCGACGACACCGGGATCACCGCATTCGGATCGACCGAGGGCGTGTCGTCAGACCTGAAGGCCGCCCCGGCGACGAAGTCGTAGGAGAACGAGCCCTTGCTGCCGCCGAGCCCCACCGGCATCAGCGCCGTGGCCGCCGTGGTGTTGTAAACCGGCGCACCCTGATAGATCGCCGGATTGTTGGCGATCTGGTTGGCTGGGGGCAGCGTCGACGGCAACGGCGCCGTCGGCGGAGGCATCGGCGCATATGTGTCCGCGAAAAGCGTGAGATAGGCCAGTGGCGCGGACGGCGGCGTGACTGCGAAGCAGGCCAGGCAGACCGGAACATCAATCCCGGCGACATTGTCAAGCGTTCGCGGCTTGCCGTTCAAGGCCGCGTCCAGCGAGCCCGGTGCGCCACTTCTGATCGGGCCGTTGGATTGCAAATTCGCATCGATGACACCAAAGAAATAGTTCTGCCATAGCGACGCGTAGTCGGTCCCTGTCCCCGGTTGGGCGCCGGATACGATGTTGTAGTAAAGGTAGGGGTTCGATGCGGTCGGCGCCACCGGGATGGATGGAGGGGGCACCAGCGGCCTGCTGTAGGGGCGCAGCCGTTCCGCCACCTCGGCATATGTGTAATAGGCGCCGCGACCAGGCGAACCCCCGCTAAAGGTGTCAGCATTGGTATTCCCCTGCACGATCTCCACCTGGTAGGCGCGATACATGTTCGCGTATTGAATATAGAACTGGTCGTACTGATCGATCACCTTTGCCAGCAGGGCCGGATCTCCCGACAGGCTTGAATCGTCGGTGAAGTGGCTTATGGGGGCCGGCTTCTGTAGGTGGAACTGCAGTGAATTGAACAGCGCAAGGTTTTCGGGCGTGTTGTCGAGGCCGAAGAACGCCGCGTTCACCTGCTGGGGGGGGGGGAGCGGGTCAAATGAAAAGACATTAGCCCTGTAGAATAGCACACCGTCCTGGAACAAACCTTCATAGGCGGCAAAGGCGGCCGATGCGGTTTCCAACTCGTAGGCCTCCGCCGCGTTGGTCGGCGTTCCTGCAGCCGGCTGATAGAAGCCGTCGCTGATGGTGGCGTTCATCTGCACGTTGTTGAGCGCGCGCAGCGCCAGCGTGCCGGGCTCGCCGGACCCCGTGCGATAGTAGAGCGTGGTGCCGGCGCCACCAAGAGGCGCACCGGCACCGAAATTCCAGTTGCTGGCGACGGTGATGTTGCCGTTGTTGATGGTCGAGCTGGGATTGACGAGATCGATCCCGGGCCGCAGGTGCAGCATGGACGTCGACGACAACGCCACCGCGGGAGCGCTGGATCCCGCGATCTGCAGCTTGGCCCCGGCGAAACTCGCCTTCACGGCATCCGCGTTGAACGGATTGTTGACGAAGCCCAGCAGCGTGTTCTGGTAGAACTCGACATGGGGCATGTAGGCCCCCTCCGCCGGCCGGTCGATCGTCGAGATGGGATAGAGGCCGTCGGCGGCAAAGATGAGCTGGGTCGGCTTGCCGTTGGTCAGGGTGGCGTCGAAGAATCCGGCGGGATCGATGATGCCGTCGAAATGCTGCCGGAGCTGTGCCTGCTGCTCCGGCGTCAGCGCGTTGTAGGCCGCAACCGTGGTGACACTGCCGCAACCGCCGGGGATCAGGGAGCAGCCGTCGGTGGTGCTCCACACGGCATAGGCGTTGAGCACCACGCCGCCGCCGCTTGCGTTGCCCAACGCGTCGGCATTGGTGATGACGGTGCCCTTGAAGTCGACATTGACGCCGCCGCTGGTCAGGATCGGCGCGCGGATGATCACCGAGCCGCCGGTGTTGTCGATGTTGGCGCCGCCGGGGCCGCCGCTGACATTGAAGATGGCGCCGTCGGCGACGCTAATGGCGCCCGATGTGGTCACGTTCTGGTAGCCGTGGGTGGCGTTCAGGGTGATCGTACCGGTGCCATCCTTGTCCGGCGTGCCCGTGGTGCCGAGGGTGATGGTGCCGCCCTTCTGCACCAGAGCGGACGTGCCGTTGGAATACAGCGGATCGCGGGGATCGTCGGCCACGTACGAGGCATTGAGAACCGCGGTCGCGCCGATCCTCACGCCGCCTTCGCCGGTGGTCGAGCCATTGACGATCCTGCCGGCGCCATAGAGCGCGATTTCGCCGCCGGTCGATCCGCTGGCGTCGATGGTGCCGTCCACGATCACGCTGCCGTTGTTCGCAACCAGCAGCACCTTGTCGGACGACAGGGTCTGGCCGGCGGCGACGGTGATGTCGCCGCCGCCGAGCCGCACCGTGAAGCTGCTGCTGAAGCCCGCTCCCAGCGGCAGCACACGAGATCCACCCAGGCGGTCGGCCTCGAGCGTGAAATCGCCGCCGAGATCCTTGAAGGCGGCATGGCCGTCAAGCGTGCCGTCGAGGGTCGCCGTGTTCGCGGCCACGACCGACAGCGATCCGGCAAAGCCGTTGCCGGCCGCAGCCACGCTCACGGTCGCGCCGGGATTGATGGTCACGTTGCCTGTGGCCGACACCAGCCGCACATTGCCGCCTGGCGCATCCTGGGCGAGATCGAGGACGGTGATGCGCGAGCCGGAGGCATCGATGAAAGCCCCCGCACCGAGCACGACATCGCCCGCGGTCGCAGCGAGGGTGACATTGCCGGACAGCGCGCGGATGGTGGCGTTGTCGGTGATCGAGCCGCCGCTGACGGCGAGCGCGCCGCCGATGTTGGTGGCGACGCCGGCCGGCGCGGTCCCCGCGCCGGTGGCGAGCGTCACATTGCCTGAGGTCAGGACCGATTGGGTCGCGCCGCCGTTGACCACGATCACGGGGGCGGACAGCAGCATGTTCGCCGACCTGGCGCCGCCGCCGGAGAAAGTGATGGTCGGGAGGCTGGAATAGCCGGTGCCGGCCTGGGTGAGATTCAGCCCGGAGACGACCAGGCCGGACACCGACGCGGTGGCCGTGGTCTGCGATCCGCCGCCGCCGCTGATGGTCACGGTCGGCGCACTGACATAGCCGTTGCCCCCACCGGTGACGGTGATGGCGGTGGCGTTGACCAGAGCCTTCGCCGCCGCGCCGCTCCCGCCGCTGCCACTATTATCGATGAAGGAGAATGTGGGCATGCTGGTGTAGCCTGCCCCCGGATTGGTGATGGTCACACCGGTGACACTGTACGACGAAACGTCGATGGAAGCACTGCCATCACCTGTCAGGCTATCGATAGTGAGGGAGTCGTAGAAAGAAACGGGGAAGCCGGACCCGGAGGAGATGAGCCTGACGCTGGTGATCGTGCCGTTGGAATCGACGACGGCCGTGCCGGTGGCCTTTACCTGGTTTCCGTTGGCGTCTGTTCCGAGGACCGTGACAACATCGCCGTTGCTGTAGCCGGAACCACCGTAGAAAACTGTAAAGCCGGCCACGCCCATCAACGCGGTCGCCGTTGCCCCGGAGCCACCGCCGCCAGAGATGACGACGTCGGGGATGCTGTTGAGGTAACCGGAACCACCGCTGGTGATCACGGCGCCGCCGACGTTGAAGGTCAGCGCCGCGACCGCGACCGGGCCGGTATCGAGGCTGCCGCTGCCGCTGAAGGCAATGGCCTGGCCGGCATTGAAATTGATCTGGCCGAAGCCGGCAAGGCTCTTGGCGCCGAGATCCTCGGTGATGGTTCCCGTGGCGTTCAGCGTCAGCGTGCCGCCGGTCCCGAGGATGCCGTTGCCGGTGGCGCCGCGGCTGTTGGCAAGCGTGATGTTGGTGGCGCTGACCGTGGTGCTGCCGCCCTCGCTGTAGAGCCCCGCGCCGTCGAAGGTCAGCGTGCCGATGGGATGGGAGGGATCGCCGATCCGCAGGCCGCCCGCGTCATAGAGATTGATCACCGTCGCGCTGCGCAGGCGCACCGAGACCGCGTCGTTGAAGTTCGCGAGCACCGCATCGTTCAGCACGATGCCGGACGAGCCGCCGCCGATGTTGATGACCGAGCCGGCGATGTCATAGTTCGCTGCTCTCAAAATTGCGTTGGACGCGAGCGTGCCGCTGCCGCTGGTGTCCAGCGTCAGCGCGTTGCCGCCGTCGATGATCGCACCGGCGCCGACGGAGAACGCGCCCCGCGGCACGGAGCTGCTCGGCGGCGTGCCGGGACCGGTGTATTGTCCCGGCACGAAGAACCGCGTGACGTTCACGACGGTGCCGTTGGAGACGCGCAACAGCGAACCGTCGCCGGTGATGCCTGCGGTGTATCCAGTCAGAACTCCCTGAGAATTGTACTGCGCGACAGGATCGGCGCCGAAGCTGATGTCGCGGCTGGTGCCGGCCGGCACCGTCCCGATCGCCTGGACAACGCTGCCGTCGCCGACCACGACGCCGCGGCCGCCGGCGAGCGAGACCAGCAACAGCTCCGGCCCGGTGAGCGGATGCGCCGCATCGTTGTCAATCTCGAGATTGAGCGCGGTCGCGGTGATGTTCTGCACGCCGTCGACGATCTTCGCGGTGCCGCCGATCATCACCGAGGACGCGGCGAGATCGCTGATCTGGTCGACGTCGAGCACGAGATAGCCGTTCCGGGTCGGAAGCTCTCCATTGGCCTCGCGTACCGCGACCAGAATATTCTCGCCGCCGATCTGGACCTGGCCGCCGCCGCCGACCAGGCCCGGCGCGAGAGCGCTGGTCCCCGGCGCGAAGCGGTTGGTGCCGGCAAGGTCAAGCGAGGTGTTCGCGCCGAGCAGCAGTACGCCGCCGTCGATCGGCAATGGCGGCGGGGCCTTGCCCGCGGCGAGCGCCTGGTTGCGGAAGAAGGTGGTGCCCGAAGTGATGTCGATGCGCGAGTATTGCGACCACGCCGCCTGCGACTGCAGCTGGAACATGGCGGTCTGTGACGATTGCGTGCCGGTGAGCGCATTGCCGAGCTTGCCGGTGACATACTGCGAGCCGTCGGGGCTGGTGAAGTTCACCGGCGTGTTCGGGTTGACGTTCCCAGCCACCTGCACCACGCGGTAGGCCCCGGGCAGCGTCGCATACATGCCGGGCAGCAGCGTATAGGTGCCGGCCGGGATGCTGCTGCCGGGCCCGATGGTCACCGACTGGCCCGGCGCGATTGCGTTGGGGAATGCCCCGCCGCTCGATGCGCTCGCGCCGGAATAATAAGGCTTATAGGCGAAGTTGGGATCATAGGCCGCGACCGCGGCCTGATAGGTCGGGACCAGGGCATAGACCTGCCGCCCGTCGTCGTATTGCGGTGTGACGGCGCCGGTCGCGAGGTTCTGCTGGTAGGTCGTCAGCACATTGCGGGTGCCGCCGGTGCCGCCGACGAATTCGGTGGCATAGATGTCGCCGCCGCCGTTCAGGTCCAGCACGGCGCCTTCGCTGGTGGTCACACGGTCGCCGAACAGGCTGATGGATTTGCTCGGCGGCGCTGACAGCACGGGCGGCGCGTTGTTGGTGGGATTGCTGTCAGTGGGAGAACCCTGGTACCAGGTGGTGCCGTCGACGGTGTAGCCGTCGGGAATGACGAGACCCGCCGCCGAGACCGAGGTCAGGCTGCCGGCGGCCAACGTCACGCTCTTCGTCGCAGTGAACGCGCTCGGGGCAAGGAGACCGCCAAGGCCGACGCCGGAAAGCGCACTGGCGAACTGGGTCGGGACATCGCCGGCGGTCCGCACGCCCAGGATGATGCTGCCGAGCGGCGCCCAGAGCGTGCCGCCCTGCACGATGGTCTGCGCGCTGAGCAGGATGCCGCCGCCGGCCGAGAGCGGCGCCGTCGGTGTCCCGTTCTGCGCGATGGTGATGGTGCTGGCGCTGTCGAGCTTGCCGGTCGACATCAGGACGAAGTCGGTGTTGCTGACCGGATAGATCTCGGCCGCCCTGAGCGTGAGGTTGCCCGGCGCGACCAGCGCCCCGCCGGAGGTCGGCCGTCCGGAACCGTTGCTGCTGGTGACAAAGCCATAACTATCCGGCAGCAGCCGGATGGCGGACGTGCTGGCGAAGCCGGCGGTAGCGATGTTGTCGAGCGCGATCCCGCCCTGCAGATCGATCCATTGCGCCGAGACATTCAGTGTGCCGTCGGCAAGGGTCGGGCTGCTGAAGCTACCACTCTGGTTCGGGGTGTCTCCGACAACGCGGACATAGCCGGCGTTCAGGTTCACGGTGGTGCCGCCGATGCCGGGGATCGTGCACCCCGTCCCGCAGGCCGGCGCAAAGGTCGCCGGATTGGCGAAGTCGATGCCCGACGGCAGCAGCCCGGTGCCCGCCGGCAACAGCACGACATGTCCGTTGTCCGCGCGCAGGGTCAGCGCGCCGGGGATTGTCACATCCACCGAACCGGCGAACGCGACGGCGGCACGGGCATTCAGGGTCACGGAATCGAAGCCGCTGTTGCTGAGCATGTCGGCGCCGATGAAAGCGCCAGCCGTGGGCGATGCGCTGGGCGCGGGCAGGTTCGCCGCGACACGGCCGGCCGGCTCGATGACAATCGCGTCGGGCAGGTTGAGGACCGCCACCGGCAGGAGGCTCGCGACCGCGCTGGGGATGGCGACATCGCCGATGGTCAGGCTGCCGCCCGTCGCCAGCGGCGCGCCGCCGGCTGCATCGATGCTGCCGGCAAAATAGAGGCTGGAGCCCACGAGTTGCAGCTTGCCGCCATTGCTCCAGGCAGCCTGCCCGACCAGACGCGGCGCGAGCCCGCCCTGCGGCTGCTGGATCAGGTTGCTCTCCGCGGCGACGGCCGCGCCCTGCAGATTGAACTGCGCGCCCGGCCGCACCACCACGGTGTTGCCGCCGAGCGTGATGGTGCCGCCATCGAGCAGCGCGCCGGTGGAATACGCGACAACCCGCGGATTGGGCACGAACACGCCGCCGACATCGAGCACGGCGCTGGAGCCGATCGAGACCTCGCCGAACACATTGATGGCGCCGCCGGGCGCAACGATGCTGCCGAGCACGGTGACGTCGCCCAACGCAGACGTGATGTTGTTGGGTCCAACGACGATTGCATTCCCCCCGACCAGGCTGACGGTCGCCCGCGGATCGGCCACAATGGCGGCGCCGCTGTCGATGACAACGCTGGTCCCGTTCAATGTCAGGCTGAGCGGCTTACGCAAGCCGTCCGGCAGCAGCCCCGCGGACGCAAAATCGCGCATCGGCACGCCGGTCGGGATCTGCACGACACCGCCTGTGGGTGGCACGACCGTCGGCTGCTGCAGCACCACCTGCGTGCCGGCGGTGACTGTGGTTCCGCCATAAACATCATTCAAGGTATACTGCGAGAAACCGCCGCTGGTGAAGAATGAGGGTGACAGAACCAGCTGACCGGTACGGGCATCCGACACGGCGAAGCCCGCGGCGGACGACCCGACCCTGGCGGCTGTCGCGCTCGACACATAGGACGTGGCCTCTGCCGCCGCGCCGTCGATGACAATGGTCGGCACCCGCAGGGTCAGCGTGCCGCCGCCGTCGAAGCCTCCCGCATAGATTGTGCCGCCAAACAGCACATTGGCTTGATCGGGATGATTAGTCCCCGTCGGAAGGAAGTTATACGCGTTAGCCGGGGCCTGGGGGTCATTGCTGAAAAGAACCCACCGGTTGCCCCCACTCTTCGACGTGTATGTCTGAAGCGCCAGGCTGCCGCCCTGGCCGACCGGCAGGCCGTCGGATCCGGTCCTGAGCTTGCCGGTGGTGTCGACATAGCCACCTCCGGACACGTCGATGATGCTGCCGGGCGCCAGCACGATGCTCTGGGTGACGTCGACGAAGGTGCCGTCACCGCTGTCCGACGCGTTGCCGGCCGCGAGCGTCGAGATGCTCACGCTGCCGCCGTTGATGAAAGCCTGGCCCTCGAGCTGATCCGACAACAGGCCGGTGTCGTTGACCCAGCGGCCGCGCACGTTGAGCACCGCGTTCGAGCCAATCACCAGCGCCGGCGTCGGTGGCGATTGCGGATTGTTGACGGCATAGGTGAAGCCGGTGAGGCTGATCTTGCCGGCGGATGCGCTCAGCGTGCCGTCGATGGTGCCAACACCGTCGAGGGTGATGCTGCCGCCGGGGCGCACCGACAGGACGGCATTGGTCGCCATGTCGAGCTGGTGCGCGCCCGTGATCGTCACACTGCCGAGCGACGCATTGGAGAGCACGTCGGTGAAAATCGAGAACACGCCATTGGCGAGCGTCGGCGACCAGGTGGACGCATTGGTGAAGCTGAGGCCGCTCAGGCCATACGGGTCCGCTCCCGCATCCGCCTGCGACTGCAGCACCACGTTGTTCGGGTTGAAGCTGGTGGCATCGGTCGACGGCTTTGCGAAGCTGATGCTCAGCGACGCACCGCTCGGCATCTTGTCCAAGCCCGCGCGCTGGCGGGTGCCGGCGACCGCATTGCCGATGATGTTGTTGACGATCGGGTTGACGGCGGCCACGGTGACGGAGCCGGCATCCGCGCCGGCGATGTAGGCCGCCTCGTAGTGCGAGTAGCTGCCGCCGCCGAACGGATTGGAATAGATTTCGGTCAGCCTCGGGTCGACGGTGCCGTTGACCTTGTGCAGGACGGTGAAGCCGTTGGCGAAGCCGAGATAGGCGACGTTGGGATCGGCGCTGCCGATGTCGTAAATGCGCCCGTTGGCGCCGAGCAGGCGGGTGGTGGTGATGACGCCGCCGGTGTACTGCACATAACCGGCCGAGACATCGATCACCGCACCCGGCTGTTGCACGACGTTGCGGCCCGACGTCGTGAAGCTACCGCCGGCGGTGAGGATCTGCTGGATGCTCTGGGGGATCAGCCCGATATAGCCGTCCACGTCGATGATGGGCGAGCCGACCCGAGCATCGATCAGCACGGTTTTGCCGATGAGGCTCTTGGCGAGCGGACTGTCGGCCACCTCGGCGGAGGTGATCGTGATGCTGAGCTGGTTGACCGACATCGGCAGCGTCACGCCGGCGATGCCGGAGAGATCGATGGTGCTGCCTTTCTCGAGCAGGACCGTGCCGTCGATGCCGGCGCCGATCGTCAGCGCAGCGCCCGGCGCCTTGATCAGCGCGCCGGCGCCGCCAGTGCCGCTGCCCTGCACGTCGACACTGCCTATCGCCTGGATATTGATCGTCGGCTGCAGTACCGCCTGGAAATACGGCGACGCACCGTTGCTGCCGTTGACCGTGACTGAGGAATTCGCTGTTGCGGTCGGCAGCGTGCCGCTGCTCTCGTCCGGCAGGATCGTAGTCAGGCTTGATGCTCCGAGCACGATGTCGCCGCTCGCGCCACTCGCGCAGCCGCCTTGCGGGCAGACCGTGCTCAGGCTGATCGAGCCGGTGCGCGTGGTGGCGGTGGTGGCGACGATGCCGCCGAGTTGGTTGATCGCGCCGCCCGAGAGCGTCGCCGCGCCGTCATTGGAGACGAGCAGGCCGCCGGCCTCGTTGGTCACGGCGCCACCGCCGGCCACCACTTGCATCGCGGTCCTGGTTCCAACGTAGTTCGAAGGCGGCGTGACCAGGTAGACGGAGCTGTCCGAGGCGAGGATGATCTGGCCATTCTGGGTGGTGATGCGGCCGGCATTGCTGACGCCGCCGTCGGCGAGCAGCGCCACATAGCCGCCGTCGCCGGTGGAGGTGATCTTGGCGCTGGTGTCGATGATGGCACCGGGCTGGACGATGACCTTGCCCGTGCCGCTGCCTTGATTGAAGATCGCGGCACCCGAGCCGGTGACACCGGCCGCCTGCGGCACGTCGCTGAGCAGCGAGAACAGCCCGTTCTGCAGGAAGCCCTGGTAGTTGGTGGCGCTGAGCTTCGACGACAGATCCAGCGTCGAGGCGATCAGGGTGTGGACGTTGATCTGGCTGGTGCCGCTGAAGATGATGCCGTTCTGGTTGATCAGGTAGACCGCGCCGTCGGCCTTGATCGTACCCATGATCTGGCTCGGCGAGGCGTTCGACGCGACCCGGTTGAGCGCGGCCCAGCTCGCGTTGCCCTGCTGGTTGAAGTTGACCGTGGTGTCCCTGCCGACGTTGAACGACTGCCAGTTCAACACCGCCTGCGACTGCGTCTGCTCGATATTGACCGTGGTCTGGCCGTTGCTCGTCGTTTGCGTCGGGGTGTTGGCGCCGACCCAATTGGTGACTGGATTGGCGACGCCGGGCGCGGCGAGGCCGCTGCTCGGCACTAGTCCGCCGATGTTCAGACCGTTCGGGATCGAACTCGGCGCGCTCGCCGCGAGACCGCGCGCCGCGCTCTGCGCCGCCCGCAAGGCCTGGATCGCCTGCGCCGCGCGCGCCATCGATGCTTGCGTGTTCTGCGCTGCCTGTTGCGCCTGCTGGGCCGCGGCCTGCGCCGCAGCGGTCGCCGCTTGCGTGGCTGCGGTGTTCGCGCCCCATGAGCCGAACGGGCGGGCATGGGCTCCCGAACTGACCGCAATCGCGACCGTGCTTGCGCCGACGAGAAGCAAAGCGCGTCGCGAATTCAACCGGGGGCGGAGAAGCGAATGCATGCGGAGCCTTCCAAAGCAGCAGGTGATGCGAAACGAATACGACGCAACGCACCGGCCAGCCTGGAACCAGCCTGGCGCGATGCCGACAGGTCGATGATCGGCGCACGCATAGTCGCCTGCGCGACCGCCTGCACCCAAGCGGACGCACGTGACAATCCGTGACGCCTCTCCTCACTCTCAAGACAGGTTGAGACAGGCTAACGCGAAGCGATTCCGGAAAAAAATTTTAACCCTGGCAGGCGCGCGGGCCGGCGGCCGCGGACGATGCGAAACCAGCGTCATTTCAGTTGCTTGGCGCGACGCGAAGCTTGCGGATCTCGCGCAGGCGCTGCTCCACGGCCGAGCCCGCGGTCTTGACGCTCTTTGCCCCACCGCCGAACAGCGCGAAATCGACCGCGCGCTCGCCCTGGGTCAGCACCAGCCGGCGCGGCTCGATCCGCTCCACCTTCCAGCCGCTGACGTCGTCACCAGTGCGGACGCGCGTCACCTTGTCGCCCGTGCCGCCGGCGCGGATGGCGGCGCGGCCGTCGCCGTTCTCGCTGACGATGCCAAGCACCACCACACTCGGCGGCGGCGGAGGTGGCGGTGGCGGCTCCTGCCGCGCCACCGGTGCGACTGGTTTGGGCGGAGGCCGTCGCGTCGGCGAGAACAGCGGCTTGTCGCGCGTCGCGCCGAGCTCGGGCAACGGCTGCAGCTCCACCGGATTGCTGACGGCAACGTCACCACTTGCAGGCGGCTCTGCCGCGCGGGTAAGCGACGCGCACAGGCAAAGCGCAACCGTGATCGATACCCGCCACGAGACGCTCCTGCGCCCGCCATCCATGCGTCTCTTCATCTGGATCCCCGCGTGGTCTTCGACATACCGTCATCAGCGCGTGCAACTATCAAGGTGCATCACACGGCGGCGTGTTGCAAGACGTCATCGATGAACGCGTCGTGCGTCGACGTGTCTGCGTAAAGTGTTTGCGTCAAATCGGTGAACACGAATCACAACGCGGCATTCTCGCCATGCGCGGGATGTGAGCGCCGCTGTTACAACCGCGTCATCGAAGCCGAACACACTTCGCGCGCACGAGCGGACGACATCTTACCGGCGCTCGAGCTTTCAAGCGACACTTGAAGACATCGATACCAACGACATCGATACCGAAGAGATCGACAGTAGAGACGTGGCGTCATGCGTACGAGTCGCATTCCTGCCGGCCTTGCGCCGCTCGCACTCGGCGCCATGCTCATGGCCTCGGGCTCCATCGTGGAATGCGCCTTCGGCTTCGGGCAGGCGCGGGCTGCATGCACGCTGCAGGCGCGCGGCGGCGCGATCACGCGCGTGGTGCAGATTGAGCTCGACAACGTGCACCTGCGCCGTGACGACCCCAACGTACCGTCCGATCTCGAGCAGATGCCGCACCTGCGCGACTTCCTCGCCAGCAACGGCACCATCGGCAGCAACCATCACACCACGCCGCTGGCGCAGACGGCGACCGACACCCTCACCGTTCTGACCGGCCTGCACGGCGACCGCATGGGCGTGCCGATCGGCGACGGCAGCGGCACGTTCCGCAGCGACGGCAGCGTCGGCTTCGCCAGCGCATTCGGTTACTGGACCGCGAGCGGCGGCGACGGCAAGCCACTGATGCTCGCCGACACCGGCAAGACCGTGCCGGCGCCATGGGTGCCGTTCACCCGCGCGGGCTGTGACGTCGGCGCGTACGCGACCATGGGGCTGACGCTGCAGGACATCGCCGACGTCGCGACTGTGCTCGGGGCGTCGGAGGCGCGCGCCGCAGCCGGCGATCCCGCCAAGGCACGCACAGAGCTCGTCGGCGTCGCCATCCATTGCGCGCGCGGCAGCACGCTATGCAGCAACGCCCACGCACGGCCCGATCTTCTGCCCGACGAGCCCGGCGGCTATTCAGGTTTCAGCGCGCTGTTCGGCCACCGCCATGTGCAGCCCCCGATCTCGCCGAATAGCGCGGTCACGGACATCCAGGGTGACGTGATTGCCGACGACGCCGGCCATCCAGGCTTTCCCGGCGCGTCAGAGACAACGGCGGCGCAGTCTCTTGGCTACGCCGCGGCGATGCTGGAGGCCGGCGTGCCGGTGGTCTATGTCGCGATCGGCGATGCACACAAGCCGGCCGCGATCGCCGCGCGCCGGCGCAGCTTCGGTCCCGGCGAGCGCGACTACGTCGCAAGGCTCGCCGCCTTCGATGCCGCGTTCAAGGCGTTCATCGACCGGCTGGCGGCCGGCGGCATCACGGCGGGCAACACGCTGTTCATCGTGGTGCCGAGCGGCAACGACCGTTTTGTCGGCGGACCGCCGAGCCCGCCGGAGTGCGACGGCGTCGCCCTGCCCTGCAGCTATGAAGCGACCGGCGCGATCAATGCGTTCATCGACCGGTTGCTCTTCACTCAGCGTCGCAACGTCACAGCGTTCGACCTGCGTGCCGGCAACGCGCCGGCCTTCTACATCCACGACAACCCGCTTGCTGCCGACCCGCTGACGCGCACGCTGGCGCAGGACGCAAGCAAGCTCACCGCGCTCAACCCCGTCACCGGCAAGACCGACCGGCTCGCGGCGATGCTCGCCGACCGCGCGCAGATGCAACTGATGCACATGGTCACGGCAAGCCCGGCGCGCACGCCGCACCTCATCATGTTCGGCGATCCCGACTACAACAACCGGACCGCAGCGAGCCGCGCCGATTGCGCCACCCCGCCCGCCTGCGTCGCGATTGATCCAGACGTGGCGTGGGTCGGCGGCGACATGGCGCAGATCGCAGGCACGAGCTGGTTCGCCATAGCCGGTCCGGGCGTCGCCCATCTCGGGCAGACGGCTGACATCCTCTCCCATCACGCCGACCTGCGGCCCACGATGCTCGCCCTGCTCGGCCTCGCCGACAGCTACGTCCACGACGGCGTCGTGCTGGTGGACCTGCTTGAAGCGAATGCGCTGCCACTGGGGCCCGCAGGCGGCCGCGAGACATATGCAGCGCTCGCCCGCGCCTACAAGACCCTCAACGATCCGCTCGGACAACTCGGCCGCAACAGCCTTGCGCTCGCAACCCAAGCGATCAAGGGCAGCGATACAAGCTATCAGCGCTATCTCCGTGCGATCGGGGCCGTCACCGCCACCCGCGATGCGCTGGCGGGCGAGATGAAGGCCGTGCTCGACGGCGCGGCGTTCGCGCGCCGCCCGGTCAACCCGGCCGCGGCCCGCCCGCTGATCGACCGCGCCGGAGCGCTGCTCAACGAGGTTGAGGAGCTCGCCGGCAGCAGCATCGCACCCGCCGATCGTCCGTGGAAGGCGGCCAGCGATGCGCATTGACACGAGCGCGGCGGGCGCAGTCCGCGCGTCTCGCAGGAGAGCACAAGGGAGAGCCATCGTGCAGTTGATCGAACGGTCCCGCCTGTCGCGCGCGACGTCACTTGGCGCCATGGCCGGCGTGTGGCTTGCAATCGGCGGCCTTCTGGGCGGCTGCATGATCGACAAGAGCATCGATCTGCCGGGTCGCGATCCGGTGACCGATCCGATCCGCGATGCGGATCTGCGCGCGCGCTGGACCGGTCCGGTCGGCGGACCGTCGTCGGGCGGCAGCGCGCCCAGCCGTTCGATGCAGCCGATGGTGTTTCCCGGCGCCGAGCAGGATCTCACACCGGCGCCGTCTTCTCGCGAGGTGAATGGGGCGGCGCGCGTCGCCTCGGCCACCGACGGTGATCTCGCAACCGAAGGCGGCGGCGTCGAAATGAACTTCGACAGCGCGGATATCCCGACGGCCGTGAAATCGGTGCTCGGCGACAGCCTCGGACTGAACTACGTGATCGATCCACGCGTGCAAGGCGTGATCACTCTGGCCTCAGCACAACGGATCCCGCGCAAGGACGTGTTGCCCATCTTCGAAAGCGTGCTGCGGATGTCGAACGTCGCGGTACTGCGCGAAGACAAGCTGATCAGGATCGTTCCGCTGCCGGAAGCCTCCGGCGCGGGCCCCTCCACCTTCGGTGCTGGACAGCCGGGCTATGGCGTCTCGATCGTGCCGCTGCGCTACATCTCGGCGGCGGCGATCGCCAAGACGGCGGAAAATTTCCTGTCGCGGCCGGGCGCCGTGCGCGCCGATCAGACGCGCAACCTTCTCCTGGTCCAGGGCACCGCCTCCGAGCGCCAGGCCGCGCTCGGCGTCATCGGAACCCTCGACGTGGAGTGGCTGCGCAATCAATCGGTCGGGCTGTACCCGCTGAAATCGACCGCGCCCGAAACCATGATCCGCGAGCTTGAAAAGGTGTTCGACACCGCCGAAGGCGGCAATGGTCAGGGTGTGATCAAGTTCCAGCCGGTGTCGCGCATGAACGCGGTGCTGGCGGTAAGCCGCAACAGCAAGGTGCTCGAGCGCGCGACCCAGTGGGTGCGGCGGCTCGATCGCTCCGATCCCACCGGCACCACGGTGCGAGTCTACAGCCTGCGCTACGGCAACGCGCGCAGCATCGCCCGCATCCTCAACGAGATGTTCGTCGGACGCTCCTCGCAGTCAGCCGGTCTTGACAGCCAGACCAGCACGACCGCGCCCGGACAGAGCGGAACGACATCGCGGCTCGATTCGCTCGGCACCGGCACGCTCAGCAACAACAATCAAGGCACGACCACGCAGGGCGGCACCGACAACTCGAACAACGCCAACCGCAGCGGCGCGACGCAAGCCGGCTTCTCAGATCGCAAGGACGACGACCAGGATGCGGCGGGGCTCGGTGGAACGGGATCGGGCGCGATGCCGCGCGGGGTGTTCCAGAATGTCCGGATCACCGCCGATAGGTCGACCAATGCGATCATGGTCTACTCCAACCAGGAAGATTATCTCGTGATCGAGCGGGCGCTGGAGTCGCTCGACCGGCCGCGGCTGCAGGTCGCCGTCGATGCCATGGTCGCCGAGGTCACGCTGACGGACCAGTTGCAGTATGGCGTGCAGGCCTATCTGACCAGCGGCAACGCAAACCTCGGCCAGGACAGAGGATCGGTCGGCCTGTTCAGCGCTGCGCAATCGGCGACGCAGTCGGCCCTGCTCGCGCGCGTGCTGCCCGGCTTCAACCTGCTGCTCGGCGCCGAATCCAATCCCAAGCTGGTCCTGAACGCGCTCTCCACCCTGACCACCATCAAGGTGCTGTCGGCGCCATCGCTGGTGGTCGCCGACAACGAGCCGGCGATCCTCGAGGTCGGCGACCAGGTGCCGATCTCGACCGGCAGCACCGTCACCGGACTGAACGTGGTGAGCAGCATCAGCCGGCAGAACACCGGCATCATCCTGAAGGTGCTGCCGCATGTACATCCGAACGGATCGATCGAGCTTGAGATCGAGCAGGAAGTCTCCAACGTCGTCAATCCGGGCGGCTTCAGCGCCCAGAACCTGACGCCGACCATCTCGCAGCGGCGCATCCGCTCGACCGTCGGCACCAGCAGCGGCCAGACCGTGCTGCTTGGCGGCCTGATCAAGGAAGACGACGAGCGCACGGTGTCCGGACTGCCCGGCCTCAACCAGATCAAATATCTCGGCGACCTGCTCAGCCAGAAGAGCGACATGAGGAATCGCTCGGAGATCATCGTATTCGTCACCAGCAAGGTCGTACGCAACAGCCACGACGCCCAGGTGGTCGCCGAGGAGTTCCGCGAGCGCCTCGATACCATGCGGCGCGCACCGACGACCTTCGACGCGCCCGCTGCGGCGCCGACGCCGATCGCGCGCAAGTGAGACGAAAGCTGAAGCCGTGATGGCGATGCTGTCATCCATGCTGGGGCTCCTGGGAGCGGCCGTCGTCAGCACGGCCGCGACCGCCGCCGAGCTGAACAGCGTGACGCTGAAGGATGACGTCACCATCATCGCCCTTAGCGGCGACGTGGCGGGGGGCGACACGGAGGCTGCCGAAGCGCTGATCAAGACCGCCAACGACAGCAACCGCCTGATCTCTGCCGTGCGGCTCGATTCACCGGGCGGCAGCCTCTCCGAGGCGGTCCAGCTCGCAAATTTGATCCGCAGGGCGAAGCTGCCGACGATTGTCGCGGCCGGGTCGCGTTGCGCCTCGGCCTGTTTCATCGTGTTCGCGGCAGGAATAGAGAAATTCGCGAGCTACGACGCCGCGATCGGCGTCCACGGCGTGTCCGACAAGTTCGGCCACGAAACCGCGCAGACCGAAGAGGCGACCATGGCTATGGCCCGCATCGCGAGCAGGTTTGGCGTGCCGCCACGCATCACCCGGCAGATTGTGACGACGCACGCCCACGACATCGCGTGGCTGACGCCCGACGACCTGCGCGACATGGGCACGATCATGACCGATCGACCGGGACGTCGCACTCCGACATCGGCAGACGATCGGTGGGTTGCCGGGTTCGACATTCCGTCGGACGAGAGAACGACAAGGCCGCAGCAGACCGATCAACGCTCGACCGAGGGCGCCGGCAAGCCCGGCCGGAACTCGATGCCTTGGCAAAAGAGGTAGGAGGCTCCTTGGAGAAGACTGCCGAGCAGTACGGTGCCCACATCATTCATTGCTGGCGCTGGTCAGTTTGTCCAAAGAGATGTCTCCAGCGAGCCCGCTGCCGCCCTCCTGACCGTCCGAACCGTAGGAGATGATATCGTATGCGTTGCGCTCGCCGGGCGCACGATAGACATAGGGATGGCTCCACGGGTCATTTGGAACGACACCGCTCTTGAGGTAAGGACCATTCCAGTTGGTCACGCCCGGCGCCCGCTGCACGAGGGCTGTGAGGCCCTCCGCAGATGATGGGTAACGGCCGGTATCGAGATTGAAGAGGTCGAGCGCGCTTGCGAAGCTCTGCATCTGGATCTTCGCCGCTTTGACCTTCGACTCGCTCAGATAGCTGAGCACGCGCGGGCCAACCAGTCCCATGATCAAGCCGATAATGGCGATGACGACCAGCATTTCGACAAGAGTGAACCCCTGCTCGCCCTGCCGCGTTCTGTCCTGGCCGATACGCCTGGACATAGCGATGGAGCCTTGCTTCGACATCACTGTCCCCGTCTCATCCAATGAGTTGCGTAACGCGCAACTCGCGCTGGCCTTCCCACCACACCACCTGGCAAAGGCCTGATCTGATCGAAGTCAGCGGCCACCATGACGCTTAGCGCTTTCAAGGATGCCGAGACGCCGGAACGGCACCACATCCTTTGGTTGAACAATAATGGTCAGCGCCCGGACGACAATCGAATTTTTTCCATTTATTTGTTGCGGGTTTGGCGTTCGTCAGTCGTCTATGCCAGATGGGTTCAATCCCACGCTGCAGCACTTTCCACAAATGCCAGTGTTTGAAGCGCTGTCGCGATGTATAGCCCAGCTCCTGGCTGATCTCAGCGTGCTGCAGTGATTACTCCTGTTCGCTAAGAGGTGCGGATCGCTTCGTTTGGTGCGCGCATGTTACTGGCCGTGATTGCTCGGCCCGCAAAGCCTTATGAGCCATGATTACCTTCCGGCGGTAACCGGCCAGAACATTGCGCCGCTCGTCGTCCGGCACGCCGATGCGCTCTCCATTCGGCTCGGCTACCGCATCCGAGGCGTGGCCACCTGAGGCAGCGCTGCTCGAACCGAAAAACCATCAGGCCGGCAGCCTGCACGAGGCCCAGCCGACCGCCGTGAGCTTGGCATCCGACATGCGGCGGGCCCAGACCTCGAGCTCGACGACACGCGCGCCATCGGCCAGCGTGCCCACAGCCGTCACCACGCCGGAGAACGACACGGGATCGAAGACCTGCAGCGTGTTGATGAATTTCATCTTCAGCCAGCCCTTGGTGAACCAGGCTGCGCCGAACACACGTGCCATCAGCTCCGCGGCGGCGCCATATTCCTGCTGGCCCTGCACGATCAGGGTCGGCAACTTGCCTTTCTTGGCAATCTGCAAATCGTTGTGCGTGTTGCGCACGTATTCGCCGATGCGCGAGAAGACCGCCGTCTGCTCGGCCGTGAAGACCTTGTTCAACGGCGTCAACACATCACCTACAGCCACATCGCTACCGGCCTTCTCGATCCGCCGCGCACAGTCCGCAACTTCTCCCGTCACGCTGCGTTCGGTCGTCCTACTGCTGCCGCGGCCGGCGATGAGACCCGGCACCGTGCGCAGGATTTCGACGCCGCGGTGGCGGACGATGCTGCGCCCATCCTCGCCGGTTGCCTGGGCTTCCATGACCACATAGCCTTGGCCGCGCCGCTCATAGGCCTCGACATATTGGCCGGAGAGCGTCACGCGTTCGCCCAGCTTCACCGGGCTGTCGAACCAGATCTGCTCCTCGGTGTGGAAACCCACCGTCTTGCTGGCGCGATAGCGCGTGGTGAAGAGCTGAACGAGATCGTTGCCCAGCAGCGCCGGATGGCCGATGCGCGCACCGTCGAACGGGCTCTCGCCCCGCAGATACCAGTCGCCGTAGTCGTCCTGAGTGAAAGCGAAGCGCTTGATCTTGTGATCGTCGACGGTGATCGTCACCGGCCCCAGTTCCTCCGGTATCCGCAGGTTCTCGAACACTGGCTCCTTCAGGCCGGCCTCGAGGTCATCTGCGGTCGCGGCCCGGCGAGGGTCGGTCAGGTCGCGCCAGGGGTTCGGTGCGGTGGCGGTCGATTGGGTCATGGTCTCGTCCTGGAATCGCTTTTCGAGAGGTGCGCGAGCGGTGGCCGGCTGCGGCTTCGGCCGAATGTAAGAAACAACGGACCCCGGCCGCTCGCGCCTGGCCGGAGTCGGGAGCATCAGAAGGTCAGGCGTGAAGGCAGGACCTTCCGCTTGCGGCTCTCCGGGTCATACCACTCGGTCACATTCGACTTGGTGATCAGAGGCGAATCGAAGGCGATCGTCTTCTTGATCGGCTTGCCGCGCAGGATCTGCACCGCGGCCTCGATGCCCTCCGAGCCGAACGGAAGATACTCCCACACGCCATCGAGATCGCCCTTGTAGATGCCTTCCAGTGCCTCGACGGTGAGACCGTCGTAGCCGGTGAACCACATCTGGTCCTTGCGCCCCGCCTCCTTGGCGGCGCGCACGGCGCCGAGCGCCATGTCGTCATTATGGCAGTAGACCGCATCGATCTGCTTGTTGGCCTGGAGCAGATCCTCCATGCCCTTGATGGCCTGCGTGCGGTCGTAGTTGGCGACGATGTGGCCAATGACCTTGATGTCGGGATGCTTCTCGATGACCTCACGCCAGCCTTTGCCGCGTTGCTGGTTGATCACCGATCCAGGCTTGCCTTCGATCTGCGCAACCAGGCCTTTGCCGCCGAGCTTCTTGACGTAATACTCGCCCGCCGAACGCGAGGTCGCCAGCGTGTCGGTCGCGAGGTGACACGCAAAATCGGCGCCGCCGGCCAGCGGCGAGCTGAGCACCACGATCGGAACCTTGGCTTCGTTAATCTGCTTGACCGCGGGCGTGATCGCCTCGGCGTAGTAGGTCGAGATGATGATGATGTCCACGTTGCGGACCAGCAGGTCCTCGATGTCGCGCACCTGCTTGGCCGGCTGGTCGTTGGCATCATAGACGACGGCCTTGAGACCGTACTTCTTGGCGGTCTCCTCGATGCCCGCCTGTTGTTGCTTGATCCACTCGGTGTTGGAGAAGGACATCGTGAAGCCGACGGTCTTTCCCTGCACGGCCTGGGCAAACGAGTCCTGTCCCCAGATGGCGGCGGACGCAAACGCCGCAGCGCCGGCGCCGAGCTTGAGGATATCACGGCGGTTCGTCCGCCGCGTTCCGTCGTGGGTCATGATTTCTCCTCCAATTGCGAGCTTCAGCGCCGCTTTCTCCATTCGCTCATGACGACCGCCAGAACGATGATCACGCCCTTGAGCAGCATCTGAGAATAAGGTGACACGTTGAGCAGGTTGAGGACGTTCGACAGGAACGCCATGATCAGCACGCCGAGCACGGTGCCGCCGACACCGCCGACGCCGCCATCGAAGGTGGTGCCGCCGATCAGCGTGGCTGCGATGGCATCGAGCTCATAGAGCGTGCCGGCATTGGGCTCCCCGACAGTGAGGCGGCTCGCCAGGACGACGCCGGCAAGACCCGCCAGCAGCCCGCTCACGGTGTAGACGAGCACCTTGTTGCGCTCGACCGCGATGCCCGAGAGGCGAGCCGCCTCCTCATTGGCACCGACGGCATAGACGGCGCGGCCGAACACGGTGTAGTGCAACGTCAGAGCCGCGATCAGCCATACGATCGCGAACAGCACCACCGGTGCCGGAACAGGCCCGATGAAGCCCGAGCCCAAAAAGGTGAAGGCCGCCGACGCATCTCGCACGATGACGTTGCTGCCTTCCGTATAGATGTAGACGAGGCCGCGCACGAAGATCATCGTGCTCAACGTCGCGATGAAGGGCTGCAGGCGCAGGCGCGTGATCAGTAGCCCGTTGACGATGCCGACCGCGACGCCCGCCGCGACCCCGACCAGCACCGCGGCGCCCACCCCGTAGTGCGCGAAGCCGGCCGTCAAGGCGGCCGAAATGCCGACGATGGAGCCGGCCGAGAGGTCGATGCCCCGATTGAGGATGACGTAGGTCATCCCGATGCTGACGAGGCCGATCATGGCCGCCCCGCGCAACACGTTCAGGATGTTGCGAGAGGACAGGAAGTACGGCGACAGCAGGCTTGCCACAACGAGCAGCAGTACGAGCGCGAGCACGTTGCTGTAGCGCACCAACAAGCCCAGGGCCCGATTGTAACCGGAGTTAGCGGTTTTGGGAGAGGCCGCGCCCTCCGTGATGGCGGTGTCGGTCATGCGTGAAGCTCTTGCTTGATGGATTCGACAGGGAGGGCGAGAGCGAGCAGGCTTTCTTCCGTCGCACGGTCGCCCTCGACTTCGCCGGTGATCCGCCCGTCGCTCATGACGAGCACGCGATCGGCCATGCCCAGGATCTCGGGCAGTTCGGAGGAGATGAGCAGGACCGCAATCCCCTCCCGGGCGAGTTGATCGACGAGCGCGTAGATCTCGCGCTTGGCGCCCACGTCGATACCGCGGGTGGGCTCGTCAAGGATAAGCACGCGCACGCCCTTGAGGAGCCATCGCGCGAGGATGCATTTCTGCTGGTTGCCGCCGCTCAGCACGGCGACCGGCTGCTCGGCATGGGGAGTGCGCACGTTGAGGCGGCCGATAAACGCACGGGCCTGCTCGGCCTGCTTGCGGCTGTTGAGCACGCCGAAACGGCTGTGCTTCTCCGGAGCCGCGAATGCGATGTTCTCACGAACCGAAAGCGGCATGAAGAGACCATCGCGGCGATCCTCGGCGATGTAGGACACACCCTTTCTGATGGCGTCGGCCGGGCTGCGCAGGACGACCGGTCCTCCGTCGATCAGGATGCGTCCCGCCGAGATCGCGGTTGCACCGAACAGCGCGCGCGCCAGCTCCGTTCGGCCTGCGCCGACTAGGCCGGAGAGGCCGAGTATCTCGCCAGCGCGCAATGTCAGGCTTGCGTCCCTGAAGCCGTGGCCTGAAATCTCCCGCGCCTCCAGCACCGGCTTGCCTGGCGCCCTCCCCTTGGCGGGAAAGCGCTCGCCAAGGTCACGCCCGACCATGAGGCCGATCAGCGCATCCTTGCTGGTCGACGCCACGTCGAGGGTCGTCACCTTGCGACCGTCCTTGAGGACGGTGACGCGCGAAGCGATCCGGAAAATCTCGTCCAGATGATGCGAAATATAAAGGAAGCTGACGCCATCGGCCTGGAGCCCCCGCACGATCGTGAACAGGCGGTCGACCTCCACCGGAGTCAGACTCGCAGTCGGCTCATCGAGAATGATCAGACGCGCCTTGAATGCGAGCGCCTTGGCGAGTTGGATGAGCTGCCGCTGAGCAATCGACAATGCCTCGACCGGAGTGCGCGGATCGAGATCGAGGCCGACGCGCTCCAGCAATTCGGCGGTCCTGCGATCGGCTTCGGCCCAATCCACCCGTCCCCAGGCCGCCAGGGGCAGGCGCCCCATAAAAACGTTTTCCGAAATGGACAAAGGACTGCAGAGTTTGGGCTCCTGGTGCACCATGCTGATCCCAAGCTCGAGCGCCACGAAGGGATCCGGAATCCGAACCGGACGGCCATCCAGCAAGATTTCGCCGTCATTCGGCGTGTAGATTCCGTCCAGGACCTTCATCAGAGTGGATTTTCCGGCGCCGTTTTCTCCAATAAGTGCGTGTATTTCGCCGCGATCGACCAGCAATGACACCTGATCAAGCGCCACCACACCGGGAAACGACTTCGAGATACCGCGAACATCAAGAAAAGCCGGGACCGACGCCAAGTATTTCCTCCATCTCACCCGCGTCTCCACAGCTTTTAAGACTTGTCGCGCGGCGTATGATCGATATAAAAACGTTTTTGTATCGGCCGCGCAAGCTGAAAATGCAATCTGGCAGCCAATACGTTCTGAAATTTCGTGGGGTCCGCCTCACGGTGCCGGGAGCCGCCATGAAGAACAAGCTCGTTTCACTCGAGGCCGCGCTGGCCCCGATCGCGTCCGGCGTGACGCTCGCGATCGGCGGGAGTCTATTGCGGCGCCAACCCAATGCGGCCGTCCGTGAGTTGATTCGCCGCGGGGTCAAGGACCTCACCTTGATCACGTGGGCGACCACTACCGCGACGGACATGCTGGCGGCGGCCGGCGCGATCCGGGGCTGGGAAGGCATCTATGCGGGAATGTTCAGCCACGGCCTTGCCCCGAATTTCAGGCGCGGCGTCCAGAGCGGCGCCATCACGGCGCGCGACTTCTCCGAATGCGCGATCGTGGCGCGCTTCCGCGCAGCCGCAGCCGGGCTTGCCTTCATGCCCGTTCGCTCGCTGCTCGGCTCCGACATGGCGGCGCGCAATCCCGAGCAAATCCGGCCCATGACCTGCCCCTTCAGCGGGGACAAGCTTCATGCGGTCGCCGCAGCCGACGCCGATTTCACCATCATTCACGGTTACGCCGGCGACCGCTATGGCAACGTGCAGTGGCCCGTGGTGCGCGACAGCGACGACATCGACCAGCTCATGGCGAGCGGTGCCAAGCGGCTCATCGTCACCGTCGAGAAAATCATTCCGCACGAGCAGGTCAAGGCGCAGCCGACGCTCACCTATATTCCCGGCCAGTGGGTCGAGGCCATCGTCGAAGTCCCGCAAGGCGCGCATCCGGCCGCCTGCGACTCCATCTACGACGAAGACGAAGAGCACCTGCGGCTTTACCTCGAGCACGCCAAGACTCCCGAGGGCATGGCGACCTATCTCGACCGCTTCGTCCGCACGCCGCGGGCTCACGACGAGTACCTTCACGCCAGCGGCGCTTCCGCCCGCCTCCCGTCCCTCTCCGTTCAGCAGGGCTGACGCATGAACACGCTTACCGCCTCCGGCGCCGTCACCGGCTTCACCGTCAACGAACTCGCAGCCTGTATCATTGCGCGCGAAATCCGGGATGACGACCTGATCTTTGTCGGCGTCGGCACCAACGGACGCGCCTTCACGCTCGCTGTCGGCATCCCGCTCGCCGCGTGTCGCCTCGCGCAACTGCGCCACGCGCCCGGCGCCACGGTCTATTGGGGCAACCTCCTGGATCCGGACCTTTCCAGCATGCCCGACAATCTCCGCCAGGACAGCCTGACGCGCTGGCATGCCGCTGCCTGCCCGGCCGACACGGGTTTCAAGTGCGACATGCTTGGCCGCGGTCGCTTCGACGTCTCTTTCGAGTCCGCGGCGCAGGTCGATCGCCACGGCAATCTCAACATCACCGCGATCGGCGATTATGCAAAGCCGGATGTGCGGCTGGTCGGCTGCCTTGCCCAGCCCGAGCATCTGGCCTTTGTGCGCCGTCCCATCATCGTGGTGGACCTCGACAAGCGTACTTTCGTGGAGCAGGTCGATTTCGTGACCAGTGTCGGCCATCAGGTCCGCGGCACTCCGCGTCGGGAATTTGGCCTGCCAGGGCCCGGCCCGGCGCTCGTGGTCACCGACAAGGCCGTCTTCGACTTCGGGTCCGACGGCGCCATGCGCCTGGTTTCGCTGCATCCGGGCGTGACGCCCGACGACGTGCGCTCGCGCATGGGCTTCGCGCCGACCATCCCCGAAAACATCCCGGTCACCGAGCAACCCTCGCTAGGCCGTGTGGACTCTTGGGAGTCTCAAATCAGATTGAACGTGATTCAAGGCTTTCTTTTAGGAGGAAGCCTTGGGCGTCAAGGATCGGCTGGTTCTAA
>NZ_JBEGDB010000001.1:0-107082 GCF_043638955.1 Bradyrhizobium sp. 31Argb
CGCGAAACTACTTCGCCGTCGTCGCCATTGCCGCCACTCTGCTCTGGATAAGGTAACTGTCCACACGGCCTAGAGCAACATCAGTTCCACTCTATCCGGTCCACAATGATCACTCGCTCTCAACGAGATCGATTCCTGCATTCCTCAAAGCTGCCATGAGAGCTTCAATATCCTCCGGCTCAACCTCTATTGGGCACAACTCGCTGAGTTGATCGAAGGTGATGAAACCTGTCGGCCGGCCAAGCTCGATTGCTTGGCGGATGATGTCCTGCAACGCCATTTTTCGCGCTCTCGGGAAATTGCGCCTCTACCTAGGGACAAGAACGTATCAGGCTTTCGGACGTCTCGGAACAAATTAAGAACATTTTAGCAAGTATTTGATATCATTCTGATTCGGCGGCATCGCCGACACAACATCTATGGCCTGTCCGTTCCCGCGAGGACTACATGTCCACTATTGCCTTCGATCAATTCGCGCTCACCCGCATCGCCGACTTTGCGCGCTCGCTGTCGCGCCTGCATCAGGCGTCCCGCCGCCAATGGGTCGATGACGACCAGATCGACCGCGAGTTCAACGCGGTCTGCATGTCGATCTGGGGTTACACCATCGACGACATCAGCGACGACTTGTTCTCACCCGCGGATCACGCCTGGCTCGATTCGCTCGACGAAGCGCATGCGCGCATCTTTGCCGCCGAGCAGGGCTATGACCTCGTCGACGACCAGGGCATGCTGACGGACTGGTGGGGCTATTGCTGGATGATCCTCGCTGAAAAGCGCGGACTGCTGACGCCGGAAAACCGTGCCGCAGCGCGTGCGGCGATCGAGGAGAAATATCGCGCCGCGCCGAATGTCATCGGGGTGATCGTCGGGCGGTGAAGTTCGCAATGACGGTAGACTAATTGATCTCCGCCCGCTTCGCCTTCGGCGCGGCTGATTTCGGCACGACGGTGACCGGCGGTGCGCCGTCATGGCTCGTGTCCGGCTGCGGCGCTTCGCCGACCGTTTCGGCCGCGACCGGCGCGACCTTCATCTCGCCGAGCCGGGCACGGAGTTCGGCGGTGAGACCGGGGTAGGACGCGACCGGCGTGAAGTCGGCGCTCTGGTTGTTGCCGACCCGGACGCCGGTATAGGCAACCAGGCCATCGGTGGTGGCGACCACGTCGCCGGCGCGAAGTGAGGTATCGAGCGTGAGGTCGACCGGCGCGAGGCCGGCGGGATCGCGGCCGTTGCAGGTGCAGTCTGCGCGCAATGACTTGCGGTAGGCGAAGGCGTTCTCACTGTCGGCATAGCGTTCGCCGGCCGACGAGGTCGCGTAGTCGATGCTGCCACCGTAATAAACCTTGGTGGTAGTCGCCGGACAGAACGCCTGGCAGAGCTGAACCGGTGTCGCGCTGCCGCGCAAGCTCAGCGGGAAATATTTGCCGTCGCAGCTTCTGACGCAAAAGGCCGGGCCGGAACCGGCAACGCGCGGCGCGGGCGCAGCCTGCGGCTGTTGCTGCTGGTTGAGGCCGAACGGATCAAAGAAATTGGGTTGTGGCTGGCCCTGTCGCGACTGCTGCTTCTGCCCGCCGCCGAAGAAGAAATCGAGCAGCCCTTCCGCCGAGACTTGCGCGGGCGCGAGCGTCAGCGCGCCCACAACGGTTGCGGCAACGAGTGTCACGTGGCGCCGCACGCGACTATCAGCAAACCCTCTACGCAACGCCAACTCCACCCGACAGAGCCAACAGAGCCGAGACGTCGTCTCCGCGCGATTCACCCTAATGTGGGATGGTAAACGAGCAGTTGATTGCGGAAGAACTATGGAGATGAGCGCAATCTCGCGCGGTGTGCCGATGCGGCAACACTAGAGCGGGATGACTATTCTTCGAATCGTCATCCCGCTCTAGCTTTTTTGAGCATGATCTTTTCGGAAAACCGGTTCCCACTTTTCCGGATCGTGCTCTAGCTCTTCAGGAACTCGCCCGCTTTGTACAACGAGCGGAACGGCAGGCCGGCTTCCGCGAACGTTTCTGTTGCGCCTTCCTCGCGGTCGACCATGGTGAAGACCAGCGCGACGTCGCCGCCGGCCTCGCGCACGGCTTCCACCGCCTTCATCGCCGAGCCGCCGGTGGTGGTGACATCCTCGACGATCACGATGCGCTTGCCCTGCAGCGTCTCGCCTTTGGCAAGTCCCTCGACCGCAAGCTTCGCGCCATGTTCCTTCGGCTTCTTGCGCACGAAGAAGGCCGCGATCGGATGGCCCTTGATCCAGGAGAGCTGCGCGATCGCGCCCGCGAGCGGCACGGCGCCCATCTCCAACCCACCGACGAAATCGAGATTGTCGTCCTTCAGCGCTTCATAAGTGAGCTCGGCGAGCAATGCGGCGCCCTCGGGATCCAGCATCGTCGGCTTGAGGTTGAAATAGAAATCGCTCTTGCGGCCCGAGGCCAGCGTGATCTCGCCGCGCCCGAAAGAGCGCTTACGGATGATCTCGGCGAGGCGGGCGCGGGCGGCTGATTTGGACAAAGGCGGCTTTCCGGGTCGTTTACGGTGGCGCGCAATCTATCGGCGGTCGTGGCGAGATTCCAGCGCCGAAAGGTTCCCGTCAACAACGCCCCGCGTCGCATGTGGCGCGGATCCATATTCGCAAAGGCTGGTTGTAACGGTGTCCGGTTCCGCGCTAGGGATGCCTCAAACGATTGTGGGGGAAGCGAAAATGACCATCGAGCTGCACACCTGGAACACGCCGAATGGCCGCAAAATCTCGGTTGCGCTGGAGGAGATGGGGCTGCCTTACCAGGTGTTCCCGGTGAACATCACCAAGGGCGAGCAGATGGCGCCGGCCTTCCTCGAAATCAGCCCGAACAACAAGATTCCCGCAATCGTCGACCCGGACGGCCCCGGCGGCAAGCGGGTCAGCGTATTCGAATCGGGGGCGATCCTGCTCTATCTCGGCGAGAAGACCGGAAAGTTCCTGCCCAAGCCCTTGATCGAGCGCATCCCGGTCTATGAATGGCTGATGTGGCAGATGGGCGGTTTTGGGCCGATGCCAGGTCAGGTGCACCATTTCATCGCGCTCGAGAACGAGCATGACCGCGCCTATGGCCTGAAGCGCTTTATGACCGAGACGCTTCGCCTCTACGGCGTGCTGAACCGCCGGCTCGAAGGCCGCGACTTCGTCGCCGACGATCTGTCGGTCGCCGATTTCGCCATCCTCGGCTGGGCCTGGCGCCACCCGCGCCACAAGGTCAATCTCGGCGATTTCCCCAATGTCGAGCGCTGGTACAACAAGCTGATGGCTCGTCCAGGCGTGAAGGGCGGGATGGAAGCGAAGCTGGATTAGGTTTCGTCATTGCCGGGCTTGACCCGGCAATCCATCCTCTTCGTAAATTATCCCTTGTCTGCTGCTGCAGACGATGGATGCGCGGGTCAAGCCCGCGCATGACGAGCGAGAACTCACGCTCTCCTCGCCTCGAACGCCATCTTCATCGCAAGCCCCGCCAGCACGGTCCCCATCAGCCAGCGTTGCAGCAGCAGCCACGCCGGCCGCGTGCCGAGGAACAGCGCGATCGAGCCGGCGGCGAGCGCGATCATCGCATTCACGCTGACGCTGATCGCGATCTGGATCGCGCCGAGCGCGAGCGACTGCGTCAGAACGCTGCCTGTGGGATCGATGAACTGCGGCAGCAGCGCCAGATAGAGCATCGCGATCTTCGGATTCAGCAGGTTGGTAACAAATCCCATCGCGAACAGCTTCCGGGGGCTGTCGACCTGCAGCTTCTTCACCTGGAACGGCGAGCGCCCGCCGGGCTTCAGCGCCTGCCACGCCAGCCACAACAGATAGGCCGCGCCGGCAAAGCGCAGCGCGTCATAGGCATAGGGAATCGCGAACAACAGCGCCGTGATGCCGAACGCCGCTGATAGCATGTAGAACACGAAGCCGAGCGCCACCCCGCCGAGGGACACAATCCCCGCCGCCGGTCCCTGTGTGATCGAACGCGAAATCAGGTAGATCATGTTCGGCCCCGGCGTCAGCACCATGCCGAACGAGAGCAGCGCAAAACCGAGCAAAGCGGAGGTGTGGGGCATCAGGAACTCGCGGGAGGATGCACGTTTCTAACGTGCGTCGTGCCGCGATTCCATTGCGCAATTGCTCCGAGAGCATTTTTGCTGTCGTCGTCCGGACGGGCGACGACGGAGAGAGCTCAATGCGCCTCGTCCCAATTGTTGGCGGCGCGGGCGTCGACCTGCAGCGGCAGCGACAGGATCACGGCCGGGAATGGCGCGTCCTGCATCACATGCTGCACGACGGGCAGGGTCGCAGCGACTTCCTCGTCGGGGACCTCGAAGATCAGTTCGTCATGCACCTGCAAGAGCATCTGCGCTGAAAGCTTCTTCTCGGCGAGCACTCCTTCGATGCGGGTCATGGCGCGGCGGATGATGTCGGCGGCGGAGCCCTGCAGGCGGGCGTTGATCGCGGCGCGCTCGTTGAAGGCGCGGACCGAGGCGTTGCTGGCCTTGATATCAGGGTAGTAGCATTTGCGGCCGAACAGCGTGGTGACATAGCCATTGCGGCGGCAGAAATCCTTGGTCTCGTCCATATAGGCGCGGATGCCCGGGAAGCGCTCGAAATATTTCCTGATGTAAGCGGAAGCCTCTTCACGCGCGATGCCGAGCTGGTTGGCGAGGCCGAAGGCCGAGATGCCGTAGATGATGCCGAAATTGATCGCCTTGGCGCGGCGGCGCACTTCGCTCGGCATGTCCTTGATCGGCACGCCGAACATTTCGGATGCGGTCATGGCGTGAATGTCGAGGCCGTCGCGGAACGCCTGCTTCAGCACGGGGATGTCGGCGATTTCCGCGAGCAGGCGCAGCTCGATCTGCGAATAATCAGCCGATACCAGCTTGTGCCCGGGCGTCGCGACAAAGGCGCGGCGGATCTTCCTGCCGTCCTCGGTACGCACGGGGATGTTCTGCAGGTTCGGTTCGTTCGACGACAGCCGGCCCGTCGTGGTCGCCGCCAGCGCATAGGTGGTGTGGACGCGGTGGGTCTGCGGATTGACGTAGGTCGGCAGCGCGTCGGTATAGGTCGATTTCAGCTTCGAGACCTGCCGCCACTCCAGGATCTTCTTCGGGAATTCGTAGCCCTGCTCGGCGAGGTCGTCCAGCACCTGCGCCGTCGTCGACCACGCTCCGGTCTTGGTCTTGGTGCCGCCGGGCAGTCCCATCTTGCCGAACAGGATGTCGCCGATCTGCTTCGGGCTGCCGACATTGATCGGCTCGCCCGCGATCTGCTGGATCTCGGCCTCGACGCGCGCCGCGGTCTGGGCGAAATCGCCTGACAGCCGCGACAGCACCTGGCGGTCGATCGAGATGCCGCGCCGCTCCATCCGCGCGAGCACCGAAACCAGCGGCCGCTCCAGCGTCTCATAGACGGTCGCCATCCGCTCCGCGACCAGGCGCGGCTTCAATACGCGCCACAGCCGTAGGATCACGTCGGCGCTCTCGGCGCAGTGCTCGGTCGCCTTGTCGATCGCGACCTGGTCAAACGTCAGCTTGTTCTTGCCGCTGCCGACGAGTTCGTTCTCGGCGATCACGGCGTGCCCGAGCCAGCGCTCGGCCAGCGATTCCAGTGCATGTGACCCGCGCCCGGCATCGAGCACGTAGGAGATCAACTGCGCATCGTCAAAGTTGCGCAGCGTGATGCCGGCTTGCGCCAGCATCACCGCGTTGAACTTGACGTCGAAGCTGACCTTCAGGATGCCCTGCGACTCCAAGATCGGCCGCAAGGCTTCGATCGCCTGCTCGAACTTGATCTGGTCCGGTGCCAGGCCTGCGTCGAACAGCCCGCTGCCGCCGCCCGCCTGCTTGTGGGCGAGCGGGATGTAGGCGGCGTCATCCGGGCCGAGCGCCAGCGCGATGCCAGAGATTTCCGCCTGCATCGGATCGATCGAATTCGCCTTCGCCTGGACCGCGACATGGCCGGTATCGTGAATTCGCGCGATCAACGCGTTGAGCTGATCGAGGCTCTTGATGGTCTGGTATTTGCTGCGATCGATTTTCGTCTTGCGCGCGGCCTCGGCGCGTGCTTCCGCGAGCACAATCGGCGTGCCCTTGAGGCTCGAGCCCTTGTCCTCCTTGCCGGCGGGCTTATTGCGCTCCTTGGCGGCAGGCGCGGGCTGCACGGACCCGCCGGGACCCGGCGCGGGCTCGACGCCCGAGGGCGGCAATGGTGTAAACACGCTCGCGCCGCTCTTGTTGCCGGGATCGGGCTCGATATCGGACGGGTCGATCTGCCCGTATTCGGCGACGCGGCGGGTCAGCGTCGAAAACTCCATCGCCTTCAGGAAGGCGATCAGCCGGCGCGGATCGAGCTCATGCACGGCAAGATCGTCGAGCGGCACTTCGAGCTCGACCTTGTCGTCGAGCAGCACGAGCTGCCTCGAAATACGCGCCTTCTCGGCATTCTCGACCAGCGCCTCGCGCCGCTTCGGCTGCTTGATCTCGCCGGCGCGGGTGAGCAGGGATTCGAGATCGCCATATTCGATGATGAGCTGCGCCGCGGTCTTGACGCCAATGCCGGGGACGCCCGGCACGTTATCGGTGGAATCGCCGGCCAGGGCCTGCACCTCGACCACCTTTTCCGGCGGCACGCCGAACTTCTCGATCACCTCTGGAATGCCGATACGGCGATCCTTCATGGTGTCGTACATGGTGATGCCGTCTGTCACGAGCTGCATCAGGTCCTTGTCGGAGGACACGATCGTCGCGCTCGCGCCGCGCTCGGCGGCGATCCGGACATAGGTCGCGATGAGGTCGTCCGCCTCAAAGCCGACCTGTTCCAGGCAGGGCAGGTCGAAGGCGCGCACCGCCTCGCGGATCAGCGCGAATTGTGGGATCAGGTCGTCGGGCGCCGGCGGCCGGTGCGCCTTGTAGTCGGGATAGATCTTGTTGCGGAAGGTGATCTCGGACTTGTCGAAGACGATGGCGAGATGGGTCGGCCGGTTGTCCTCGGGCATCTCGCGCAAGAGCTTCCATAGCATGTTGCAGAAGCCGAGCACGGCATTGACCTGCAGCCCGTCGGACTTGCGGTTCAGCGGCGGCAGCGCGTGGTAGGCGCGGAAGATGTAGGAGGAACCGTCGACCAGGAACACATGGTGGCCCTTGGCCGGAGCCTTGGCGGCAACGGGCTTGGGGGCGGCTTTGGGTTCTGTCTTGGCTGAGGTCTTGGAGGCTGATTTCGGCATGGCCGAAATTTAGGGATTTTTGCAGCAAATGACAGCCTTGAGGTGCGGAATTTTGGTCCGCTGACACGGCTATCCCCGCTGTCATCATCCGCGAAGGCGGATGATCCAGTATTCCAGAGCGGTCGAGGCATGCGGAGAGGTCGCCGCATACTGGATTGCCCGGCCAAGCCGGGCAATGACGGCGGTGTGCTACTCCGCGGCCTGCAATACTGCTGCTTTCTTCGGTGCGATCCAGAACGTGGCGGGGCGCTCGAACAGGAAGTTGGCACGGAGTGCGAGCGCCACGCGCCAGATCACGAGCGAGCCAATGAGGCCGGTGATGGTGACGAGCAGCGAGATCAGACCGATGTCGTGGATCACGCCGCTGCGCAAGAGGCCGACGCGGGCGATCACCATCGGCAGGAAGAAGGCGAGATAGATCACGATCGAATGCTCGCCGCAGAAGCGCAAGGCGGTGAGCCACTTCATCCGCGCCAGCAGCGTCCCGGTGACGACGATGGCAAACGCGCCCGCAAATCCCAGTGCCAGCGAGACGAGCGGCCATTCGCTCACTCCCGCGATCACCAGTCCGCCGTTGACCAGCACCCATAGCGCGAGCCCGGTCAGCGCCAACATCGGCGCGGAGCGGGCGCGGTTCGACAATTTGAAGACGTAGGGCGCAAAGAGATAGCCGGCATAGAAATAGACGAAGCGCGCGCAGAACTCGTCGATCACGGTCCAGCCGGTCACCACATGTGCCATCTCAAGTCCGGCGGCCAGCGCCAGAATCGCGAGCGGCGGCAGATGGCGTGTCAGTTTTGTGACGACGAAGAAGATCGGCAGCAGATAGATGAACCACAGCGTGCCGAACGGCTCGATGAAGGATTCGAGATAGAGATAGCCGGTATGGCTCCAGCTCGTCTCGGCGGCAAAGGCCGGCGCCTTGAACGCGAACTGGATCGTCACCCACAGCACATAGAAATAGGCGAAGTGGACGACCTTGCGATCGAGATAGGTACGCCAGTCACGGTCGATCACGAGCGAGAGGAACAGGCCCGAAATCAGGAAGAAATCCGGCATCCGGAACGGCTTTGCGAACATCACGACCGCATGCATGAAGCCAGTCTCGCCGGCGGCGGCCTCCACTCCCAGGACCGAATGCATCATCACGACCATGACGATGCAGATGCCCTTGGCGTAGTCCACCCAATCGACGCGCCCGTCCGGCGATGCGGCGGAACGCAGGCTCGCGGAGGTTGTCCCGTTTGCGGTCATGACTGTCCTGTTTCGGCGCGCATTTGGCGCATCTTCGGCCGGATCGGTTGCTATCGCCTTTATTCATACAAATGACATGCCGCTCGTGCCTGTTTTTTGCCGTTTCCTCCTGGCGGGCAAATGTTCTAAGACGCTGACCGGAGTTGCGGAATCGTTAACGATAGCAAGCGGGTGGTTTCATGCGCATCGCCATGATTGGCACGGGTTATGTGGGACTGGTGTCCGGCGCGTGTTTTGCGGATTTCGGACACCACGTCACCTGCGTGGACAAGGATGTCGAGAAGATCAACGCCCTTCGCCGCGGCGAAATCCCGATCTTCGAGCCGGGGCTGGACGCCCTCGTTGCTTCCAATGTGAAGGCCAGGCGGCTCGACTTCACAACGGATCTGAAGGACCCGGTCGCCGAAGCCGACGCGGTCTTCATCGCGGTCGGCACACCGTCGCGCCGCGGCGACGGCCATGCCGATCTCTCTTACGTCTATGCCGCCGCCCGCGAGATCGCCGGTGCGCTCAAAGGCTTCACGGTGGTGGTGACCAAATCGACCGTGCCGGTCGGCACCGGCGACGAGGTCGAGCGCCTGATCCGCGAAGCCAATCCGGCCGCCGATGTTGCGGTCGCCTCCAATCCGGAATTCCTGCGCGAGGGCGCCGCGATCCGCGACTTCAAGTTCCCGGACCGCATCGTGGTCGGCACTTCCGATGAGCGCGCGCGGAAAGTGCTCGGCGATGTCTACCGGCCGCTGTCACTCAATCAGGCGCCGCTGATGTACACGGCGCGGCGGACGGCGGAGCTGATCAAATACGCCGCGAACGCATTCCTCGCGACCAAGATCACCTTCATCAACGAGATCGCCGATCTCTCCGAAAAGGTCGGCGCCGACGTCCAGGAAGTCGCGCGCGGCATCGGGCTCGACAACCGCATCGGCTCCAAGTTCCTGCATGCCGGCCCCGGCTTCGGCGGCTCCTGCTTCCCCAAGGACACCCGCGCGCTGATCAAGATCGCGCAGGACCACGATGTGAATCTGCGAATCGTGGAGGCCGTGCTCGGCGTCAACGACAACCGCAAGCGCGCGATGGCACGCAAGGTCGTCAACCTCGCCGGCAATTTGCGCGGCAAGACGGTCGCCGTGCTCGGCCTTACCTTCAAGCCGGAGACCGACGACATGCGGGAGGCGCCGTCGATCCCGATCGTCACCGGCCTCTTGGACATGGGCGCGAAAGTGCGGGCCCATGATCCTGTCGGCATCGAGCAGGCGCGCAAGGAGCTGCCGGATATCGAATATTGCGATGATCCCTATGAATGCGTGACCGGCGCCGATGCCATGGTCGTCGTCACCGAGTGGGTGCAGTACCGCACGCTCGACCTGGAGCGGCTGAAGAGCCTGTTGCGGCAGCCGGTCGTGGTCGACCTGCGGAACATCTACCGCCCTGAGGACATGGCCGCGCACGGCTTCAGCTATGAGAGCGTTGGCCGCGCACCCGAACCGCTGGTTTGATGAACATTACCTTTCGTCATGGCCGGGCTTGTCCCGGCCATCCACGTTCTGTTTTCTCCTTTTTGACAAGAGAGACGTGGATGCCCGGGACAAGCCCGGGCATGACGAGGTAGTGAGACCGTGCCCCGTCATTTCGACACCCCACTTCCAATCGACGCAGTGCTCCCCGAGCTCGCGACGACGCTTGCCGCGAAGAACACGGTCGTGCTCGTCGCGCCGCCCGGCGCCGGCAAGACCACGCGGGTGCCGCTGGCGCTGCTCGACGAGCCCTGGACCGAGGGCAAGAAGATCATCGTGCTGGAGCCGCGGCGAATCGCGGCCCGCGCCAGTGCAGAGCGGATGGCGCAGACGCTTGGCGAGCGGGTCGGCGAGACCGTCGGCTATCGCGTCCGCTTCGGTTCGAAAGTATCGCGCGCAACCCGCATCGAGGTCGTCACCGAAGGCATCTTCTCGCGCCAGATCCTCAACGATCCCGAACTCGCTGGCATTGCCGCAGTCCTGTTCGATGAATTTCATGAGCGTTCGCTTGATGCCGATTTGGGGCTTGCGCTGGCGCGTGATGCGCAACAGGGCTTGCGCGAGGATCTTCGCCTGCTCGTGATGTCGGCAACGCTCGACGGCGCCCGTGTCGCAAAGCTGCTTGGTGATGCTCCCGTCGTGGAGAGTGAAGGCCGCGCCTTTCCGGTCGAGACACGCTATCTCGGCCGCAAAGTGGACGTTCCGCTGGAACGGCAGATGGCGGACGCGATCGCGACTGCCCTTCGTGCCGACCCCGGCTCGGTGCTGGCGTTCCTGCCGGGCGCCGCCGAGATCCGCCGCACGCAGAATTTTCTCGAAGAGCGCATCCATGACGCCGCGATCGAAATCGTGCCGCTGTTCGGCGCGCTCGACGCCAGCGTCCAGGATCGCGCCATCGCGCCGGCGCCCAAAGGTTACCGCAAGGTGGTGCTGGCGACCTCGATCGCCGAGACCTCGCTGACCATCGAGGGTGTCCGGATTGTCGTGGATTCCGGCATGTCGCGCGTGCCGCGCTATGAGCCCGACATCGCCCTGACGCGCCTGGAAACCGTGCGCGCTTCGCGCGCCGCGGTCGACCAGCGTCGCGGCCGTGCCGGCCGTACCGAGCCCGGCGTCTGTTACCGGCTCTGGGACGAGCCGCAGACAGCCTCGCTTGCCCCTTACACGCAGCCCGAGATTCTCTCCGCCGACCTGTCCTCGCTGGTGCTCGACCTCGCGCAATGGGGCGTAAGCGACGCTTCCGGCCTTGCTTTCCTTGATCCGCCGCCCGCGCCTGCCTGGAACGAAGCAAGCGTGCTGCTGCGCGAACTCGGCGCGCTCGATGTCGACGGCCGGATCACGGCGGAGGGCCATAGCCTGCGCGCACTGGCGCTGCCGCCGCGGCTCGCCCGCATGATCGTGGATTCGGCGCGGTTTGGCGCGGCGGCAGGAGCCGCAGAGATCGCAGCGGTGCTCACCGAACGCGGGCTAGGCGGCGACAGCGTCGATCTCGATGTCAGGCTCGATCAGTTCCGTCGCGACCGCTCGCAGCGCGCCTCGAGCGCGCGCAGCCTCGCGCAGCGCTGGGCCTCGCAGGTGACTTCGCCGAAAACGTCCGAGGCCACGGGCGAGCTCTCCACCGGCACGATGCTGGCCTTCGCCTTTCCCGATCGAGTCGCCCGCAACCGCGGCAATGGCAGCTTTGTGCTCGCCAACGGCCGCGGCGCCAGCGTCGAGCAGACGTCTTCACTTGCGCGTTCATCCTATATCGCGGTCGGAGAGTTGACCGGCACGGCGGCGAGCGGCCGGATTTTGTTGGCGGCGCCGATTACGCCGGAAGAGATCGAGCTGCGTTTCGCAAGTGAGATCGAGACCACGGAAGACATTTCGTTCGACCGCAGTGCGGTGGCGCTGCGCGCACGGCGCAAGCGCACGTTGCACGCGATCACGCTCTCGGAAGCGCCGCTGGCGCTGTCACCCTCCGCGGAGACCGCACGCGTGCTCGCCGACGGCTTGATCGCCGCAGGTCTCGACAAGCTGCCGTGGTCGAAAAACCTGAAGCAATGGCGTGACCGCGTGATGTTCCTGCGCAAGGCCGAAGGCGATAGCTGGCCGGATCTGTCGGACGAGGCGCTGGCGCGGGAGCGTGAGGCCTGGCTGGTGCCGGCGCTTTACGACAAGACCTCGCTGAAGGAGTTCTTGGCCGGCGATCTCTCGGATGCGCTGATGGTGCTGTTGCCCTGGAATCTGCGTGCCCGGCTGGAGCAGGATGCGCCGACCCATTTCGAGGCGCCGACCGGCACCCAGCTTGCGATCGACTACGAGGCCGAGCAGGGCCCGACCATCGCGGTCCGGCTGCAGGAGTTGTTCGGGCTCAACACCCATCCGTCGATCGCCAAGGGCGCCGTGCCGCTGGTGCTGGAATTGCTCTCGCCGGCGCAGCGCCCGGTGCAGGTGACACGGGATCTGCCGGGCTTCTGGCGCGGCAGCTACGCCGCGGTCCGCGCCGATCTGCGCGGGCGCTACCCGAAGCACCCCTGGCCGGAAGACCCGGCCACCGCCGTGCCGACGCGCCGGGCCAAGCCGCGCGGGACGTAATCCGCACCCCTGCGATTGCCGCTTGCCGTTAACGCTTCACTCATCCTTTTCGCGAAAATGGCAGGCTCCATCGCCGCTGTCGGTCGCGACTTGGCCGATGGCGTGGTGAAATCGGCCAGTTCCCGGAAATGTGCGTGGCGTCATGCGTAACATAATGATCTTCGCCGCCATCCTGATCGGCCTCGGCAGCTTCATGGCGCAGATGGCGGACAAGATGACGCCGGCCTCCGCGTCCGCCACGACCGCTTCGAAGAGTATCCCCGTTCAGACCGTGGCGCAGGGCGGCGGCCGCACGCTGAGCATTCCCCGCGACTCCCGCGGACATTTTGCGACGGACGGCCGCATCGACGGCCAGCGCATCGACTTCATGGTCGACACCGGCGCCTCGCTTGTTGCGCTCAATGAGAAATCTGCCGCACGCTTCGGCTTGCGCCCGTCGCGCGGCGACTACACCGCGACCGTCAGCACCGCCAACGGCACCATCAAGGCCGCGCGCACCCGCCTTGCCATGATCGATCTCGGCGGCCTCATCGTCCGCGACGTCGACGCCATGGTGCTGCCGGACGAAGCGCTTTCGGAAAACCTGCTTGGCCTGTCCTTCCTGTCCAGGCTGAAGCGCTTTGAATATGCCAATGGCCGGCTGGTGCTGGAGCAGTAAGAGGCCGCGCCGTCTTACGTACTGGAAAATGCCTGCGCTGCGGCTATATTCAGGCCATGCGCCGTGATGATGTCATTGCCAGATTGAAGGGGACCGAGCCCGCGTTGCGGGCCGTCGGCGTCGGCGCTCTTTACCTGTTCGGTTCTTACGCTCGTGACGAGGCGGGTTCAGACTCGGACGTGGACCTCTTTGTCGATCCTGCGTCTGATCGGGATTTTGGTTTCCTTCCGTTCATGGAGGCCTACGAGGCGCTGCAACAGGCGCTCGGCCGTCAGGTCGAAGTCGGCTATTCGACGCGCGCAGGATTGTCACCCTACATCCGCGCGGATGTAGAACGGGAAGCTGTGCGGATTTTTTGATGGCCGCGAGCAAGAGCCCACGCGCACGGTTGCTTCACATTTGCGATGAAATCGAAGGCGTTGCAGCTATAGCGGCAGAACTATCCTTCGAAGAATATCAGGCAAGCTATATTCACCGCCGCGCCATCGAGCGCGCTGCGCAGATCGTCTCAGAGGCTGCCAAGGCGCTACCGAACGATCTTTTGGCGCGGCACAGCGATGCTCCCTGGTCGTCCATCATAGGGATAGGGAATATCCTGCGGCACGAGTATCAACGACTTGATGACAAGCAGCTTTGGGAGATCGCGACGGTTCATCTTCCGGCGCTGGAGCCCATTGTCAGGCGAATGCTCGCAGAGCTTGAAGATTAGGCACCAGCCCGATTGAGCACGCGATAACAGCGCTCAAGAGTCTCGAAATCCGCCGCAATTGTCAGCCAATAGCAGCCAATCCCACCTTTCGCCGCGGTCCGCCTTTGGCTATTGGCTGCGGCATTGATCATCACGCTCTCGCGAGGCTGCCACAAGATGTTTCCCAAGCCCAAGCCCGTTCTGGTTCCGAACACTTATGCCTTCGAATCCGAGCCGATGGTGAAGCCGACCGGGTTTCGCGAATATGACGCGCGCTGGCTGTTCGGCAAGGAAATCAATTTGATGGGCGTGCAGGCGCTGGGCATGGGGCTCGGCGCGCTGATCGCGGAACTCGGGGTCAAGCAGGAGATCGTGACCGGCCACGATTTCCGCGGCTATTCCGCCTCGATCAAATATGCGTTGATCTCCGGGTTGATGGCTGCGGGCTGCAAGGTGCACGACATCGGGCTGGCGGTGACGCCAATGGCCTATTTCGCGCAGTTCGACCTCGACGTGCCCTGCGTCGCGATGGTCACCGCCTCCCACAACGACAATGGCTGGACCGGGGTCAAGATGGGCGCCAATCGCCCGCTGACCTTCGGCCCCGACGAGATGACGCGATTGAAGGAGATCGTGCTCGGCGCCAGCTTCAACAACAAGGCCGGCGGCTCGTATCAATTCCACGAGAATTTTCCGGCGCGCTACATCGCCGACCTCACCGACCGGGCGAAGCTGACGCGCAAGCTCAAGGTGGTGGCCGCCTGCGGCAACGGCACCGCCGGCGCGTTTGCGCCGCAGGTGCTGGAGAAGATCGGCTGCGAGGTGATCCCGCTCGACACCGAGCTCGACCATACCTTTCCGAAATACAATCCGAACCCGGAAGACATGGAGATGCTGCACGCAATCCGCGATGCGGTCTTGCAGCACAAGGCCGATGTCGGTCTCGGCTTCGATGGCGACGGCGACCGCTGCGGCGTGGTCGACAACACCGGCGAGGAGATCTTCGCCGACAAGGTCGGCGTGATGCTGGCGCGCGACATGTCGGCGATCCACAAGGATGCGCAATTCGTGGTCGACGTGAAGTCGACCGGCCTGTTCATGACCGATCCGATCCTGCAAAAGCAGGGCGCGAAAACCGCATACTGGAAGACCGGCCACTCCTACATGAAGCGCCGCACCAACGAGCTCGGCGCGCTCGCCGGCTTCGAGAAGTCCGGCCACTTCTTCTTCAACAAGCCGTTCGGCCGCGGCTATGACGACGGCCTGGTTTCGGCGATCGCGATCTGCGAGATGCTCGACCGCGCGCCCGGCAAGTCGATGGCCGACCTGAAGAACGCGCTGCCCAAGACCTGGTCGTCGCCGACCATGTCGCCGCACTGCGCCGACGAGGCCAAATACGGCGTGGTCGACGCCGTCGTGAAGCACTTTGAGGATTTGCAAAAGCAGGGCGCCAAGATCGGCGGCCAGGCGATCCGCGATCTCGTCACCGTCAACGGCGTGCGCGTCACGGTCGAGGACGGGAGCTGGGGCCTGGTGCGCGCCTCCTCCAACAAGCCGGAGCTCGTGGTGGTGGTCGAAAGCCCGGTCAGCGAGCAGCGCATGCGCGACATGTTTGAGACCGTGGATAGCGTGCTGCGCACGCATCCGGAGGTCGGCGAGTACAATCAGAAGATTTGAGAACGTCTTCACCTCGTCATTGCCGGGCTTGACCCGGCAATCCATCCGGAAAGGGACTCTTTGCGAAGATCGATGGATACGCGGGTCAAGCCCGCGTATGACGACTTGTAGCAGCGGCTCGAGTGAGGCAATCCTCTTCTACGCCGCCGGCACCGGCAGCGCGGTCACCGACTTGATCTTCTCCATCGCAAAGCGCGAGGTGACGTTCTTCAGTGGCACGGCGCTGATCAGCTTCTTGTAGAAGATGTCATAGCTCGACATGTCCGCGACGACGACGCGCAGCATGTAGTCGACGTCGCCGGCCATCCGGTAGAACTCCATCACTTCAGGCATGGCGCTCACCGCGTCAGCGAATTTGCGCAGCCAGGCCTCGGAATGGTCGGAGCTCTCGACCGACACGAACACGGTGATGCCGAGCCCGATCTTGTTCTGGTCGACCAGGGCGACCCGGCGCAGGATCACGCCATCCGCCTCGAGCCGCTGGATGCGCTTCCAGCAAGGAGTGGAGGACAGGCCGACCCGATCGCCGATCTCGGCAACCGAGAGAGAAGCGTCCTCCTGCAGCACGGTCAGGATTTTGCGGTCAATGGCGTCAAGCCGGCGGTTGGCGTCATGCAGCGATACGGCGAGCTCGGTCATGAGAAGAAAGTTCCATATGAGGAGGTTAAATCCCTCATATATAGAAAAATCTTCTAAAGCAAGCCTATTGGCTGCTCTCGGCCGGGCGAGCGCTCTGGTCCTGCCCCAAAAACTGTTCAACTTCAGTGTGTTGCGCGGGCACTATGCGCCCGCGACGTCTCCCCCATGCAGCCAACGTCCGACCAGATGATGGGCTATGGCGAAAGGATGTGGACCAGCCAGGCCATCGGGATGCTGCCGCTTGAGCATCAAGGTCGCTTCCGCACGATCGAACCAGCGCGCATCCTCGAGCTCGGTGCGGTCGACGATGATCTCCTCATTGGTTGCGCGCGCGGTGCATCCGATCATCAGGGATGATGGATAGGGCCAGGGCTGCGTCATGTAATAATTGACCTCGGTGCAGCGGATTCCCGACTCCTCGAAGATCTCGCGCCGGACCGCGTCCTCGATGGTCTCGGCGGCTTCGACGAAACCCGCGAGGCAGGAATACATCCCCGGCGGAAATTGCTTCTGGCGGCCGAGCAGGCATCTGTCGCCGTGGGTCACCAGCATGATGACAACAGGATCGGTGCGCGGAAAATGCTCGGCCTTGCAGCTCGGGCATACGCGCTTCCAGCCGCCTTCCTTCATCGCGGTGCGCGCGCCGCAATTGGCGCAAAAGCCATGGCGCTGGTGCCAGGTCACCATGGATTTTGCCATCGCGATCGCCGAGAGCTGGTCGGGTGGGACGGTGCCCTGCATCGCCATGCCGCGCAGTTCGGTAACAGCGACATCGCTGCGGCCAACCAGATTTTCCGCTGCCTGCGGCGCAATGCCCATGCCGAATACCGGCGCGCCATCGCGCAGTCCCAGGAACACCGTGCCTGGATTGGCGCCGAATTTCAGCGCCTCCTCGACCGAAAGCAGCGCCCGCGGGCCGCTTTCCTCCTGCTTCACCACCAGCGAGTCGCGGTAGATCACGTAAGCGCGGGCGTCGCCGCGGCTTTCCAGCGCGAACAGCTTCTCCTCATTGGTGCGCAGATGCGCGGCGCGGTCGAGAACATTGGTGACGAAAGCCGGCTGCCCCAGCGGAAAATTATTGAATGCTGACATCTATTCTTCAATCCAACCAGATCTTGCGGCGAAGCGCGCTGATGAAATTCTGCACTTCTTCGGCATCATGCGCCAGCGGCGGAACCACGCCCCATACCGGGCGCGGCCAGGCGGCGTCGCTGGTACGGCGCGCGATGATGTGAACGTGAAGCTGCGGCACCGCATTGCCAAGCGCTGCGATATTCAGCTTGTCGCATTTGGTGATTTCCTTCAGGGCGCGCGCGACGCGGGTGATCTCGGTCATGAGCTGCGCCTGCTCGACCTCCTCGAGATCGATGATCTCCACCGCGCCCGCGCGGCGCGGCACCAGCAATAGCCAGGGGTAATTGGCATCCTTGATGACCAGGACCCGGCACAGCGGCAGGTCGCCGATGTCGATCGTGTCTTCCTTGAGGCGTGCGTGCAGTGACCAGGCGGAGGTGTCAGAGGGCATGTGGGTTCCAGTGCGGCCATCGCTGATCTGATGGCGTCGGGCCAAAAGTGACCTGAAATGGACACCGCTCGCAACGTCATTTCAAGGCGCCATCATCCGCGAAAGCGGATGATCCAGTATTCCGCGATAGCGGTGCTCAGGCCGTGAGGGCGCGGGCGTACTGGATACCCCGCCGGAGCCTGTCATCAGGCTCGCCGACGGCGAGGGGTATGACGGGGCTAAGACCGGCTTGCTTTCCGGTCCTTTTGGCCCCAAATAGGGATCGGGAGATTGGCGGTGGACGAGCCACTCGCCAACCGGGTCAGGTCCGGAAGGAAGCAGCCCTAACGAGGTCCGGATCGGGTCGCTCGTCAGTCTCCTACCTGTTTTTCCGAGCGAATCATGCATAAGCCGGCCTGTTCCGCGGTTTTGCATTTGATTCCGCTCCTTTCCGCAAAGCCGGCCCGAGAGACATTCAATTGCGGATCGACCAATGAACGACGCTGGCGCTCCCCCAAATCAGGCTGACGGCGCCGGCGAGGCTGGCCTCAATGCGCCCGAGGCCGCGCGGCCCTACCGGGTGCTGGCGCGCAAATACCGCCCCTCCAGCTTTGACGATCTGATCGGCCAGGAGGCCATGGTGCGGACGGTCTCGAACGCGTTCGAGACCGGACGAATCCCGCAGGCCTGGATCCTGACCGGGGTGCGCGGGGTCGGCAAGACCACCACCGCCCGCATCCTGGCCCGTGCGCTGAACTATGAATTGCCCGACGGATCGGTGAAGGGGCCGAGCATCCAGATGCCCGTGCTCGGCCTGCACTGCCAGGCGATCATGGAAAGCCGGCACATGGACGTGCTGGAGATGGACGCCGCGTCCCACACCGGCGTCGACGATGTCCGCCAGATCAATGACAGCGTGCGCTATGCACCGGCGAGCGCCCGCTACAAGGTCTACATCATCGACGAAGTCCACATGCTCTCGACCGCGGCCTTCAACGCGTTCCTGAAAACGCTCGAAGAGCCGCCGGAGCACGCCAAGTTCGTCTTTGCCACCACGGAAATCCGCAAAGTCCCGGTCACGGTGCTCTCGCGCTGCCAGCGTTTCGACCTGCGCCGGGTCGAGGCCGATGTGCTGATGAAGCATCTCAGTAACATCGCGGCCAAGGAAGGCGTCGAGGTCGAGCCGGAAGCGCTCGGCATCATCGCGCGCGCCGCGGAGGGCTCGGTGCGCGATTCGCTGTCGTTGTTCGACCAGGCGATCGCGCATGCGGCCGGAACCGTGCGCGCGGAGGAAGTGCGGCAGATGCTCGGGCTTGCCGATCGCACCCGGGTGATCGACCTGTTCGATTCGCTGGCGCGCGGCGATATCGCGGCCGCCTTCACCGAATTCCGCGCGCAATATGATGTCGGCGCCGATCCGGTCGTGGTGCTGTCCGACCTCGCCGAATTCGTCAATTTCGTTACCCGCGTGAAGATCGTGCCGGCTACCGCCGACAACGTGGCGTTCGGCGAGACCGAGCGCGTCCGCGCCCGCGAGTTCGCGGCCAAGCTGTCGATGCGGGTGCTGTCGCGGATGTGGCAGATGCTGCTCAAGGGCATCGCCGAGGTGCAGACCGCCACCCGCCCGGCCGCCGCCGCCGAGATGGTGTTGGTGCGGATCGCCTACGTCGCCGACCTGCCGACGCCGGACGAAGCCATCAGGATGATCGAGCAGAACGGCGGCGGCGCGGCGCCGGTGGTCGCGGGCGGCGCGACCGCATCGCGGGCTGCGTCATCGGCGCCCGTCTCCTCGATCGCGTCATCGCCGGTGCGTGCTTCCGCCGTGGCGCCCCGCGCCAGCGCGGAGGCCTCGCTGCGACCGCAGGCTGCGGCGCCCGAGACGCAATCGGCGCCTGCGCTCCGCATCACCAGCTTCATGCAGCTTCTCGCGCTCGCCGGCGAGAAACGCGATTTGATGACCAAGGGCGCGCTCGAAGCGGATGTGCGGCTGGTGCGCATCGAGGACGGACAGCTCGAAATCGCGCTGGAGCCGCATGCCTCGCGCGGCCTCGTCACCGATCTCTCGCGCAAGCTGGAACTATGGACCGGCCGCCGCTGGACCGTGATCGTCTCCAACGAAGCCGGGCAGCCGACCGTTCGCTCGCAAAATCTCGCCGAGAAGAGCCAGCGCGAGCGCGCGGCCGAAGCCGATCCGCGGGTGAAGGAGGTTCTGGCCCGCTTTCCCGGCGCGAAGGTCGTCGAGGTGCGCAGACTTGCCGCCGAGCCGGCGGAGACCGATATTGTCGGCGAAGACCCCATCGAGAGCGGCGACGGGGACGATTAGCTTGATCCGGAAAAGTGGGGACCGGTTTTCCTTCGCGACAAACGCGTAGCGTTGGCGCGGAGATCATGCGCGAACACATTGAAGGGACCACCGATGGCTGATTTTCTCGGCATGATGAAGCAGGCGGCGCAGTTGCAGTCCAAGATGCAGGCGATGCAGGAAGAACTCGGCAACGTCGAGGTCGAGGGCATTTCCGGCGGCGGCCTCGTCGCCGTGCGCATGAGCGCGAAGATGGAGGTCAAAGGCGTCAGGATCGATCCGTCGCTGATGAAGCCGGAGGAACGCGAGATCCTTGAGGACCTCCTGGTCACTGCGCATAATGACGCGCGGCGCAAGGCGGAACTGGCGGTGCAGGAGAAGATGCAGGCGCTCACCGGTGGGCTCGGCCTGCCGCCCGGGCTTGGTCTCACCTGAAATGGCCGCAAGCGTCGCCGGACCTGAAATCGAGCGCCTGATCCAGCTTCTGGCGCGGCTGCCGGGCCTCGGGCCGCGCTCGGCCCGGCGCGCGGCGCTGCACCTGATCAAGAAGCGCGAAGCCTTGATGACGCCGCTCGCTTCGGCGCTGCAGGTGGCGATCGACAAGATTCAGGTCTGCAAGACCTGCGGCAATATCGATACGCAGAATCCCTGCACGGTCTGCACCGATCCGCGCCGCGATCCTTCCATCATCGTCGTGGTTGCCGACGTCGCCGATCTCTGGGCGCTGGAACGGGCGAACGCGACCAATGGCCGCTATCACGTCCTTGGCGCGACGCTGTCGCCGCTCGACGGCGTCGGCCCGCAGGATCTCACCATCGATCAGCTCGTGGCGCGCGCGCATGATCCGCAGGTGAACGAGATCATCCTGGCGCTGAATGCAACCGTGGATGGCCAGACCACGGCGCACTACATCACCGATCTGCTTCAAGAGGCCAATGTCCGAGTGACCCGGCTGGCGCATGGCGTGCCGGTCGGCGGCGAGCTTGATTACCTTGATGAAGGTACGCTATCCGCTGCTATGCGGCAGCGAACGCTTTTCTAGCCAAACACAACGGAACTGAACGAGATGACGAACCACCGATTCGGCATTCGCCTGTGCTTTGCGGTCATTCTGGGAGCGGTGCTTGCCGCGCCCGCCGCGCTGGCCCAAGAGGAGGAGGCCGCGCCGAAGCCGGGCAAGCCGATCCATGCCGGCGAGGTGCTGTCGGGCGAACTCAACACGCTGCGCGTCCGCGACATCAAGAAAGCCGGCAAGCGCATCGCAACCTATCAGCTTACCAGCGAACCGCGCCGCCTGCCGCCGCCGAACGGGCTGTGCAATCTCGAGACCGGTCCTGAGACGTTCCAGCTTGTCCCCGCCAACGACGCCCAGGCCGCGCAACTGAGGCCTTTTGTCGGCAAGGAAATCTCGGTGAAGGTCGACGAAGTCGCCTGCGCACAGGAAGCGGGGCAGATGAGCGAGGCGGTGGTCACCAAGTGGAGCGTGGTGACGAAGCACTAAGGTTTGGCCTCGTAGCCCGGATGCAGCGAAGCGTAATCCGGGATTCTTGGGAAACAACCTCGACTGTCCCGGATTTCGCTGCGCTCCATCCGGGCTACGTTCTAAACCTTCACCGGCCCGAGCTCGTCGAAATGCCCGCGGCGCTGCAGCCAGGCGAGCAGGATCAGGCTCGGGATCGCGACCAGCACGCAGATCGCGAAGAACACCGGCCAGCCTGTCGCTTTGGCTACGAAACCAGCGCCTGACGAGAGATAGGTGCGCCCCACAGCGGCGAGCGCGGTGAGCAGTGCATATTGCGTCGCCGTGTGCAGGGGATTGCGGCACAGGGCCGAGAGATAGGCGACGAAGATCACGGTGCCGATCGCGCTGGTGAAGTTCTCGCAGGTGATCGCGAGCGCGAGCGCCCACTGGTTGACGCCGACCAACGCGAGCCAGGAGAAGGAGAGGTTGGCGAGCGCCTGCACGATGCCGCCGATCCACAGGCTGGTTGCCAGCGAATAGCGTCGCGCCACGAAGCCGCCGGCAAAGCCGCCGATCAGGGTCGCGGCCAATCCCACGCCTTTGACGATCGCGGCGTAGTCGACCTTGCTGAAGCCGATATCGATCACGAACGGCGCCGTCATCGTGCCAGAGAACGCATCGGTGAACTTGAACAGCACCACGAAGGCAAGCGCCGCAATGGCATCGCGCCGGCTCAGGAACTCGGAGAAGGCGCCGACCGCCGCGCGGATCACGCGCGAGAACGCTGTTTCCGCGGCCGTGGCCGCTTCGGCGTCCTTCGACTGCGCCGGTTCGGTTGCAACCAGCGCGGTGATCATGCCGATCACGACGAGGGCGGCCATCACCACATAACCCCACATCCATGCCGACGAGCGCACCAGGCCCTCGCCCTCAAAGCCGCTGACGATGAACAGCGCGCCCGCGGTCGAGACCAGCATGCCGATGCGATAGGCGGCGACATAGGACGCCATGCCGGCGGCCTGCTCGCTCTCGGGCAGGCTCTCGACGCGGAAGGCATCGACGACGATGTCCTGTGTCGAGGAGGTGGTGGCGACCAGCAGCGCGGCAAAGGCGGCGAACCAGGGTGAATGTGCGGGATCGGCGATCGCGAGCAGCAGGATGGTGGTGATCAGCAACAGTTGCGAGAACAATAGCCAGCCGCGGCGGCGTCCGAAATGTCGGGTGAAGAACGGCACATGCAGCGCATCGACCAGCGGCGCCCAGAGGAATTTCAATGTGTAGGGCGTGCCGACCAGCGCGAGCAGGCCGATAGTGCCGAGATCGACGCCGACCTCGCGCATCCACACCTGCAGCGTCGACCCGGACAGCGCCAGCGGCAGGCCTGACGAGAAGCCCAGCACCAGCACGATCAGGACGCGCGGCTGCAGATAGACGGCAAGGCTGTCGCGCCAGGAGGTGGCGGCAGGCTCGGCTTTCTCGGTCGCGGCGGCTGTCGCTTCAGGCGCGGTCATGCAGCCCTGTTAGCAGATTCGATGGGAAAATCTGCCCCTGTCCTACTCGCCCGCCTGCAGCTTGGGCGGGGCGGGGAACAATTCGGGCCGGCCGCTCGGCACGATCCGCGGCAGTTCCACCGGGGCGTCCGATTTGCTGAAATCGAGCTCCTCGATCCGGCCGGCGCGCTTCTCGATCTTGTCGGCGGAAACCAGGATCTGGCGCACGTCCTCGTTCACCTGCGAGAAATGGTTCTGCAGCTTGAGCACGCGGTCGCGCAGCCGCGACAGATCGTCGCCGAGCTTGATCACCTCGGTGCGGATCTGGTCGGCTGCATCGCGCATCCGCGCGTCCTTCATGATCTGCTGCATCACCTGGATCGCGAGCATCAACAGCGAGGGCGACACCAGCACCACGCGGGCGCGGTAGGCCTTCTGGATCACATCGTCGAAACCGTCATGGATCTCGGCATAGACCGATTCGGACGGCACGAACATCAGCGCGGTATCCTGGGTCTCGCCGGCGATCAGGTATTTCTCCGCGATGTCGCTGACGTGCTTCATCACGTCGTTGCGCAGGCGCTGGCTGGCAATCTTGCGTTCCTCGTCGCTGCGCGCATCGTGCAGGGCGGTCATCGCCTCCAGCGGGAATTTCGCGTCGATGCAGAGCGGGCGCTGGTCGGGCAGGAACACCACGCAGTCCGGCCGCTTGCCGCTCGAGAGGGTGAACTGGAATTCGTAGGAATCCTTCGGCAGTCCGTCCTGGACGATCGCTTCCATCCGCGCCTGGCCGAAGGCACCGCGCGACTGCTTGTTGGCGAGCACGTCGCGCAGCGTCGTCACCTGCGTCGTCAGGTCGGTGAGGTTCTTGTGCGCGTTGTCGATGATGCCGAGCCGCTCATGCAGATGGCGCAGGCTGTCCATGGTGTGGCGCGTGGTCTGTTCCATGGACTGGCCGACGCGATGGGTGACCGAATCCAGGCGCTCGTTGACGGCGCGCGCCATCTCGGTCTGGCGGCCGGCAAGCGCCTGCGTCATCGCATCGACCCGGCCGCTCGCCTCGCTCTGGGCGCGCAGCACCTCGCTGAGCCGCTCTTCCAGCTCATCGGCGCGGATGGTCTGCGCGACAGCTAGTTCTGCGCCGCGCCGGGAGGACCGCGCGATCACGATGGCGATCGTCAGCAGCAGGACGAGCACGAGCACACCGAACGCAACCAGCGCGTCGGCGATGCGGACCGGCCAGTCGCCGACCATGAAGAGAATCTCGTTCATAGAAGCGCTATAGCCGATTCGCTGGCGGGCGCGAACGAAAGTGGAACATTTATGGTTAACAAGCCGTGAAGTTTCATGGTTAAGAATGGCTGAAGAATCATGGTTAAGGCGGTCTTAACCGGTTCCGGATCGCATTGACCCCGGCATATCAAGCGCTTAAATCGCCCGCCATGGCCCTAAGAGAAATCATCATCCTGCCGGACAGGCAGTTGCGGCTCGTTTCCAAACGCGTCGAAAAGATCACGCCTGAGATCCGCAAGCTGGTCGACGACATGTTCGAGACCATGTACGAGGCGCCCGGCATCGGGCTGGCCGCGATCCAGGTCGCGCAGCCGCTGCGGCTGGTCACCATGGATCTCGCGAAAAAGGACGAGAACGGCGAGACCACGCCGAAGCCGCGCGTCTTCATCAATCCGGAGATCATCTCGGCGTCCGAGGAGAAGTCGGTCTACGAAGAGGGCTGTCTGTCGATCCCCGAATATTACGAGGAGGTCGAGCGGCCGGCGCGGGTGCGCGTGCGCTTCACCGACATCGACGGCAAGGTGCATGAAGAGGATGCCGAGGGCCTCTACGCCACCTGCATCCAACACGAGATCGACCATTTGAACGGCATCCTGTTCGTGGACTATCTGTCGAAGCTGAAACGCGACCGCGTGCTGAAGAAGTTCGCCAAGGCCGCCAAGCGCGCGGTGGAGTAAGGTCGGCACTATTTTCGCCGTCATGCCCGGGCTTGACCCGGGCATCCACGTTCTCTGCAGCCGTGGATGGCCGGGACAAGCCGGGCCATGACGGGTACTCTACTTTCAGCCGAGGTAACCCGCCCCATGCCGCTCCGCCTGATCTTCATGGGTACGCCCGATTTCGCCGTGCCGACGCTGCTCGAACTGGTCGCGCACGGCCACGAGATCGCCGCCGTCTATACCCGCGCGCCGAAGCCGGGCGGGCGGCGCGGCCTGCAACTGCAACCGACGCCGGTCGAGCAGGAGGCACGGCGAAACGGCATTCCCGTGCTAACGCCGAAGACGCTGAAGACGCCGCAAGCGCTGGAAGAATTCCGCGCGCATCAGGCCGATGCGGCGGTCGTGGTTGCCTATGGAATGATCCTGCCGCAGGCGATCCTCGATGCGCCGAGGCTTGGTTGCTACAACCTGCACGCTTCGCTTCTGCCGCGCTGGCGCGGCGCCGCGCCGATCAACCGCGCGATCATGGCCGGCGATGCCGAAACCGGCGTGATGGTGATGAAGATGGATGTCGGTCTCGACACCGGCGATATCGCGATGGCCGAGCGGCTTGCGATCACCGACCGGATGACGGCGGCCGATCTGCACGATGCGCTGGCGCCGCTCGGCGCCGACCTGATGGTGCGGGCGATGGCCGCGCTGGAACGCGGCGGGCTGCAACTGACCAAGCAGAGTGAGGACGGCGTCACCTACGCCGCCAAGATCGAGAAGGCCGAGGCGCGGATCGACTGGAACAGACCTGCGCACGACGTGCTGCGGCATGTCCACGGCCTGTCGCCATTCCCAGGCGCTTGGGCCGAATTGCCACACGACGGCGAATCGGTGCGCATCAAGATTCTCCGCTGCGAGCTCGCGAGCGGCTCGGGCACGCCGGGCACCGTGCTCGATGACAACCTCGCGATCGCCTGCGGGGAGGGCGCCATCCGTGTCCTCGAGCTGCAGCGCGAAGGCAAGGCACGGATGAAGTCGATCGACTTCCTGCGCGGCACGCCGCTGAAGGCCGGCGCGCGGTTCACATAGGTCATGCCCCGCTACAAGCTCACCATCGAATATGACGGCACGCCGTTCTGCGGCTGGCAGATCCAGGACAATGCGCCGAGCGTGCAGGGCGCGCTGGAGACCGCGGTGAAGGCGATGTGTGGCGAGGATGTGCGCGTCCACGGTTCCGGCCGCACCGATGCCGGCGTGCACGCGCTCGGACAGGTCGCGCATTGCGACATCGCAAAGCCGTTTCCGCCGGACCGCCTGCGCGACGGCCTGAACGCGCATCTGCGTCCAAATCCGATCGCGGTGCTCGGGGCCGAGATCGTACCGGATGATTTCCAGGCGCGCTTCTCCGCAAAGAAGCGCCATTACCTCTATCGCATCAGGAACACGCGCGCGAACCTTGCGCTCGACATCGGCCGCGTCTGGCGCGTGCCACGCCATCTCGATACGGACGCGATGCATGAAGCCGCGCAGCGCCTGATCGGTAAGCATGACTTCACGACCTTCCGCGACACCGAATGCCAGGCGAAATCGCCGGTGAAAACGCTCGACCAGCTTGATGTCACGCGCAACGGCGATGCGGTCAGTATCGTCACCTCGGCGCGCTCGTTCCTGCATAGCCAGGTGCGCTCGCTGGTCGGCTCGCTGGTCTGGGTCGGCGAAGGCCGCTGGACCGCCGACGATCTCGCCGCAGCCCTTGCCGCCCGCAACCGCGCCGCCTGCGGGCCGGTGGCACCGCCGGAGGGCCTGTATCTCGTGCGGGTGGAGTATTAGACCTCGGCCCTCTCCGCCGTCATGGCCGGGCTTGTCCCGGCCATCCACGCCTTCCTTGTGGGAGGGTGGGCGAAGGGCGTGGATACCCGGCACAAGGCCGGGCATGACGACGGATACTTAACCCCAAGCGGAGAAGCGTGGATGGCCGGGACTAGCCCGGCCATGATGGCGGAGTGAGTGGCGACGGCGGAGCAAACGCCTCAGTCCTGGAGACTAGGCAAAATACCTGTCCAGCACGCCGCGATAGACTTGCGTCAGTTTTTCCAAATCGGCGATCGGCGCTCGTTCGTCGATCTGGTGCATGGTCTGGCCGACCAGGCCGAACTCGATCACCGGGCAACAGCTCGAGATGAAGCGCGCATCCGACGTGCCGCCCGAGGTCGAGAGCTCCGGCTTGCGTCCGGTCACCGCCTCGATCGCTGCCACCGCAAGGTCGGTGAACGGGCCGGGCTTGGTTACGAACACGTTCGAGTTCGACGGCTCCCAGACGATGCGGGCGCGGATGCGGTTGCCGCAGGCCTTGGTCAGGCGTTCCTCCACCAGCTTACGCAGGCCCTCCTGGGTGTGGTTGTCGTTGTAGCGGATGTTGAATTTCGCCCGCGCCTGGCCGGCGATGACGTTGCTCGCGGCATTGCCGACGTCGACGGAGGTGAATTCGAGGTTGGACGCCTGGAATTGCGCGCTGCCATGGTCGAGCGGCTCGTCGCTCAGTGCGACGATCAATCGCGAAATATCGGGCACCGGATTGGAGGCGCGGTGCGGATAGGCGACATGGCCCTGCACGCCCTCGACATAAAGCGTGCCGGATTGCGAGCCGCGGCGGCCGACCTTGATGGTGTCGCCGAGCACCTCGACATTGGAGGGCTCGCCGAGCACGCAGTGATCGAACCTTTCGCCGCGCTCTGCCGCCCACTTCAACAGCTTGATCGTGCCGTTGATGGAAACGTCTTCCTCGTCGCCCGTGATCAGGAACGAGATCGACCCTCGACCGTCCTCTCGCGGCTTGCCGCCATGGTCCTTGAGATATTCAAGCACAGCAGCGACGCTGCAGGCGATGCCGCCCTTCATGTCGACGGCGCCGCGGCCGTAGAGAAAGCCGTCCTTCACCTCGCCGGAGAACGGGCCATGCGTCCAGGCGGACTCGTCGCCCGGCGGTACCACGTCAGTATGGCCGGCAAAGGTGATGTGCGGCGCCTGATCGCCGATGCGCGCATAGAGATTGTCGATGTCGGCGGTGCCGGGCTCGCTGAAGGTGACCCGGTGCACCTCGAAGCCGGCGGCTTTCAGGATGTTCTCAAGCACGCCGAGCGCGCCGGCGTCGGCCGGCGTGACGGAAGGGCAGCGGACAAGGTCGCGCGTGATGGAAATGGCATCGGTCATGCGTACGGACTTAACACGCCACCGCGGCGGCGGGCCAGCCTTGCGCGGCATGCTCCCGACTTCGTGTTGCGGCTCTGCGACGCAGCCGATCAGCTTGCTTTTGACGTGGCGCGGCCCCGCACGCTGACTAGACCTGCCAGTGCAACCAGCGCAAAGACGGCACCCGCGAAGAACGTAACTCGCGGTCCGGCACTGTCCCATAACGCCCCCGCGATCACGCTGGCCGCAAGCATCGCGATCCCGCAGACCAGGTTGAAAAAGCCGTAAGCTGTGCCCCGCAGCTCGGCGGGCGAGGTATCCGCGACAAGCGCTGCCAACAGCCCTTGCGTGAAGCCCATATGCAGTCCCCACAGCGCGATGCCCAGCGCGACACCGGTCATGCTGGGCAGAAGCGCGAGCAAAAGATCGGCGACGATCAAAAGCACGATGCCGAACGCCAGCACGGTTGTGCGGTCCATGCGATCGGACACCACGCCGGCCGGATATGCCGCGCCGGCGTAGACGACATTCATCAGGACCAGCACGGCCGGTGCGAGCGTAACCGGCAGGCCAACATTCTGCGCGCGGAGGATCAGAAACGCCTCGCTGAAGCGAGCCAGCGTGAACACGCTCGCAATCGCCACCACCCACCAATAGGCCGCGCCCAGATTTCTGATTTCGCTGAGGCTGATTGGATTGCGCACCTCGCGCAACCCTTTCGCCCGCGCGGGTTCACGCACCGCAAACGCGATAAGGGCGAACGACAGCAAGCCGGGAATGACTGCAAACCAGAACACAGCCTTGAAATGGTCTGAAGTCAGCCACATCAGGCCGATGGCGATCAATGGTCCGATGAAGGCGCCAACCGTATCCAGCGATTGCCGCAGGCCAATGCTGGCGCCGCGCAGATGCGCCGGAGCAATGTCCGCCACCAGCGCGTCGCGCGGAGCGCCGCGAATGCCTTTTCCGATCCGGTCGATGAAGCGCGCGGCCATCAGCCAGCCGACCGTCGGCGCCAGCGGAAAGATCGGCTTGGTCAGCGCTGCAAGGCCATAGCCGAGCGCCGCCAGCCATTTTCGCTTGCCGAGCCAATCGGAAATCGCGCCGGAAAATATCCTGGTGATCGAGGCCGTCGCCTCGGCGATGCCTTCGATGACGCCGACCGTCACCATCGAGGTGCCGAGCACCGTCACCAGATAGACCGGCAGCAGCGCATGAATCATCTCCGAAGAGATGTCCATCAGCATCGAGACGAAACCGAGCGCCCAGATACCTGCCGGAATCTCGCGAAGGGAGCGGCCTGGTCGGGTGCTCGCCTCAGCCATGGAGCTGACCTTTCAAGCGATCATGCCCCATGAGCGAGCTTAGCAGCGTCCTTAGTCGCGCAGCAATTCGTTGATGCTGGTCTTGGCGCGGGTGCGCTCGTCGACGCGCTTGACGATGACGGCGCAGGCGGTCGCCGGGCCCGGCTGGCCGTTCTTCATCGGCTTGGGCGGCAGCGTGCCGGGCACGACGACGGCATATTCAGGCACTTCGCCAACAAACGTCTCGCCGGTCTCGCGATCGACGATCTTGGTGGATGCCCCCAGGAACACGCCCATCGAGAGCACCGCGCCCTTACGCACGATCACGCCTTCGGCGACCTCGCTGCGGGCTCCGATGAAACAATCGTCCTCGATGATCACGGGCTCGGCCTGCAGCGGCTCGAGCACGCCGCCGATGCCGACGCCGCCGGAAATATGCACGCGCTTGCCGATCTGCGCGCAGGAGCCGACGGTCGACCAGGTGTCGACCATGGTTGCTTCATCGACATAGGCGCCGAGATTGACGAAGGAGGGCATCAGCACGACGTTGCGGGCGATGAAGGCGGAGCGGCGGACGATGGCGCCCGGCACCGCGCGAAAGCCGGCATCGCGAAAGCGGTTCTCGCCCCAGCCATCGAACTTCGACGGCACCTTGTCCCACCACGACCCCTTGCCGGGGCCGCCGGGGATCTGTCCCATGTCGTTGAGGCGGAACGACAGCAGCACCGCCTTCTTCAGCCATTGGTTGACCTTCCATTTGCCGCTCGTCTCACGCTCGGCAACGCGCGTCTCGCCCTTGTCGAGCAGCTCGAGCGCGTAATCCACGGCCTCGCGCACCTCGCCCGTGGTCGAGGTCGAAATGCCGTCGCGGGCTTCGAACGCGGCGTTGACGATGGACTCGAGGGCGGACAGCGACATCGGGCGATTCCTTGAGGCGAGCGGCGGGGAGGGTATTTGGAGCTTTTTCGGGATTTGGCGCGGCGGAGTCAAGGCTGGTTCTGCCGTAGCCCGGATGAAGCCAACGGGTCGCGCGAATGCGCGCCCCGTTGGCTCCATCCGGGCTACGTTTTCAGCCTGTGGCGCGCAGCATCTGCAAAAACCCCGTCAGATCGTCCGTGACATAGTCGACATGCGCGGCGTCGCGGCCCTCGAGCTCCCAGTCCTCGCGTACCACCTCCTGCGTCCCGTCGGGCACCACCAGCACCGTGGTCATGCCGAGCTGATGCGGCACGACCAGGTTGCGCGCGAGGTCTTCGAACATCGCGGCCTTGCCTGGATCGACGTCGTGCAGCGCCAGGAAGCGCTGATAGGTCTGCGGCGCCGGTTTCGGCTCGAGCTCGGCGGCGATGATGTCGAACACCGCCTCGAAATGGTCTCCGATACCGAGACGCGCGAGCACCGCGCCGACATGGTCGGTCGAGCCGTTGGTCAGGATCAGCTTGCGGCCGGGCAGCCTTGCGATCGCAGCGCCCATCGCCGGGTTCGGCTCCAGCGGCGAGTGATCGATCTGGTGGACATAGGCGAGGTAGTCATCGGCGCGGACGCCGTGCTCGGTCATCATGCCGCGCATGGTGGTGCCGTAGCGCAGATAATAGTCCTTCTGGATGCGGCGGGCTTCTTCCGCCGTGACGTTGAGCCAGTTGCTCACGAATTCGCCGATCCGCGCATCGACCTGCTGCCACAGATTGACGTGATGCGGATACAGCGTGTTGTCGAGATCGAACACCCAGGTGTCGATATGGTCGAAGGCGCGGGACATTTTCACCACTCTCTCACGTCGTCCCGGCCTTCGCCGGGACGACGAACTTCTATCACGGCATCGCAAAGCGCAGCGTCTTGCCGCCGCTGGTCATGTCGACCGGCGCAAAGCCGACCGTGGCAAGGCCACGCGTGGGGCAATCGCCCTGCTCGGCGATCTCGAACTTGCTCTCGCGGGTGCAGAGCTGCGTCGCGCCGCCCCAGTTCAACGGCTTGTCCTTCAGGCGGATGGTGCGGTTCTCGGCATCGACGGCTTCGGCGAAGGAGAAGATCTGCTTCGGCTGGCCGGCGACGTCGGGATGCAGGCACTTGCCGGGATCGATCCGATACCAGCCGCGGCTGGTGACGGCCTTGCCGTCGTCGGTCGCCACCGCCGCCATGATCTTGTGCGGCGTGTCGTTGCACCAGGTCAGTCCGGTCGCGGATGGCTTCTGCACGGCATCGATCATGGTGGTGAAGAAATTCGGCGATTGCACGACGTCGCTGGAGAGGCCGCGGCTCCTGAGGAACGCCGACAACGCTCCTTGCGTCTTCGGCCCGTCGACGCCGTCGATCGGCGCGGCATCATAGCCGGCGATCACGAGCAAGCGCTGGATGCCGGCAAGCCGTGCCTGCTCCTCGTCATATTCCGAGCCTTCGGCGAGATAGGCGACGAGGTTGCCGTCCTCGGACTGGGTCGGTGTTATCTGCGTGAATTGCGCCGGCGTCTGGCCGCTGCGGCACTGGCGGGCGGCGGCGATGACGAAATTGTCCTGCGCGACGCAGAGCGTATCGGTGCCGTTTTGCGGGATCGGCGAGGCGCCGTAGACGCCGAGCGCCCGCGCATTCAGACGCACGCGGTCGGCGGAAAGCGCGCCCTGCACCACCACGCGGCAGGCGGCGGGGTCGATGCGGAACCAGCCCCGCGTCGCGGTCGCCGATTTCTCATCGATCCCGATGGCGGCCTCGACCACGTAACTCATGCGGTTGCAGAGCTTCAGGTCGGCCAGCGCCGGCGCGGAGGAAAACAACAACGAGAGCGTGGCGGCCGGCAGCGCCATTAGAAGACGCGCCAGCCCGGAACGACGCGATTGCTTTGTCTTAAGCTCGTCATGCCCAGGCTTGACCCGGGCATCCACGCCTTTCCTACCGTCGGCAAACCGGACGTGGATGGCCGGGACAGGCCCGGCCATGACGGCTCCAGTGTGCGTGGCCGCCCCAGCCATCACTTGTGGATCAGCGTGCCGGTGCCCTGATCGGTGAACAGCTCCAGCAAGACCGCATGCTGCGTCTTGCCGTCGATGATGACGACGCCCTGCACGCCCTGCTCCAAGGCATAGATGCAGGTCTCGACCTTCGGGATCATGCCGCCGGAAATGGTGCCGTCGGCGATCAATTTGCGCGCGTCCTTCACCGACAATTCCGGGATCAGCTTCTTGGACTTGTCGAGCACGCCCGGCACGTCGGTGAGCAGCAGCAGGCGCTTGGCCTTCAACGCGCCCGCGACCGCGCCGGCAAAGGTGTCGGCATTGATATTCAGCGTCTGGCCGCCGTCCTTGGATGTCGCCAGCGGCGCCAGCACCGGGATCAGCTCATAGCCGATGAGCTGGTTGAGCAGCGTCAGGTCGACCTTCTCGGGCTCGCCGACGAAGCCGAGATCGATCGCCTTCTCGATGTTGGAACCTGGATCGATCATGGTGCGCGTCGTCTTCGACGCCTTCACCATGTTGCCGTCCTTGCCGGAGAGGCCGACCGCCTTGCCGCCGGCCTCGTTGATATAGCCGACGAGCTGCTTGTTGACGGAGCCGGCCAGCACCATTTCGACGATCTCGATGGTCGCCGCATCGGTGATGCGCAGGCCCGCCGCGAATTCGGACTGGATGCCGAGGCGCTTGAGCATGGTCGCGATCTGCGGCCCGCCGCCATGCACGACCACCGGATTGATCGCGGTCTGCTCCAGGAGCACGATGTCGCGCGCAAAGGCCTTGGCGGTGTCCTCTGCGCCCATGGCATGGCCGCCATATTTGATGACGATGGTTTCATCGTCATATTCCTGCATGTGCGGCAGCGCCTCGGACAGGATGCGGGCCTGGTCGAGCGGGCTGATCTGTGTGTCGGTCATGGAGCGGGTCTCGCAATTCCCAGAGAGCGGCGTCGGGCGCGGTTCTATCTGATTGGCGGGCTCGCGAAAAGCGCGTCTCTCACTTGTAGCCCCGTTGGCTCCACCCGGGCCACGAGGTTACAGCTTATCGCGATTCGGCCATACCGCCGCTACCGCCAGCACCAGCCAGCTCACGATCAACAGCGTTCCGCCGGTCGGCGCGGCCATCGGAAACAGTCCGTGGCCGGCATATTGGCGCAGGCAGAGATCGCCGGCGAACAATGACGCGGCGATGACGAAGCCGACCGCAGAGGCGGTCCCGATCGCGCGGTTCAGCAGGCCGCGACCCACGAGGGCGATTGCCCCGAGCACCGCACTGGCATGAAACAGCAGCATCGACGAGGCGGCTGCAAGCCGCGTCGCATCGGCGAGATGGGCGGATCCGGCCGCCAGCATCACGCCACAAGCGCCCATGAGGCCGGCCAGGAAGAGCAGGATTCGATGCAGGCTGGTCATCCGCGGCGCTCCTCGAGCAGGCGTACCATCGCGGCGCGCAGCTCCGGCATGCCGGCGCCGGTCCGTGAGGAGGTCGCCAATATATCCGGAAAGGCGGCCGGGTGTTTGGCCAGCGCGGCCGCGGTCTCTTCGATGCGGGTCGTAAGCTCGGAGGCCTTCACCTGGTCCGCCTTGGTCAGCACGACCTGGTAGCTGACGGCCGATTTGTCGAGCGTCTTCAGGACGTCGAGATCGACATCCTTGATGCCATGGCGGGCGTCGATCAGGACATAGACCCGCGCCAGGGTGGCGCGGCCCTGCAGGAATTTATGGATCAGCGCGGTCCAGGACGCGACCTTGGCCTTGGGTGCGGAGGCATAGCCATAGCCGGGCATGTCGACCAGACGGAAGCCCGCTTTCTCCGGGCCTTCGAAGAAGATCAATTCCTGGGTGCGTCCCGGCGTGTGCGAGGTGCGTGCCAACGTGCTGCGGCCGGTGAGCGCGTTGATCAGGCTCGACTTGCCGACATTGGAGCGTCCGGCAAAGGCAACCTCTAACCCCGCCATCGGTGGCAGCGTCTCGATCGATGGCGCGGCCCAGATGAAGTGCCAGTCGCCGGCGAACAGTTTGCGCCCCGCTTCGATCAGCTCCGCATCGGTTTCGGCGGTCATGTGGGAAGGTCTCGCTCGCGCCCGTCATTGCGAGGAGCGAAGCGACGAAGCAATCCATTGCTCCGCAAGCGGTGAAATGGATTGCTTCGCTTCGCTCGCAATGACGTCGTTACGTCGCTTTCTTCGGCGCGAAGGTGGCCTTGAGGTTGTCGAACAATTCCACCTTCACCCCGTTCCGGTGCATGATGTAGCTCTGCTGCGCCACCGAAAGCAGGTTGTTCCAGGCCCAGTAGATCACCAGGCCTGCCGGGAAGCCGGCCAGCATGAACGTGAAGATCAAGGGCATCCAGTCGAAGATCATCTTCTGCGTCGGATCCGGCGGCGTCGGATTGAGCTTCATCTGGAACCACATCGTGATGCCCATGATGATCGGCCAGATGCCGAGCCACAGATAATGGCCGAACACCGGGATCGTGGTGGGATCGAACGGGATCAGGCCGAACAGGGTGAAAAGGTTGGTCGGATCCGGCGCCGACAGGTCCTTGATCCAGCCGAAGAACGGCGCGTGCCGCATCTCGATGGTGACGAACAGGACCTTGTAGAGCGAGAAGAACACCGGGATCTGCAGCGCGATGGGAAGGCAGCCCGCGATCGGGTTGATCTTCTCCTTCTTGTAGATCTCCATCATCTCCTGCTGCTGCTTCACCCGGTCGTCCGGATAACGCTCCTTCAGCGCCGCGAGCTGCGGCTGGATCGACTTCATCTTCGCCATCGAGGCGTAGGACTTGTTGGCGAGCGGGAAGAACAACAGCTTCACGATCACCGTCACCAGCAGGATCGAGACGCCGAAATTGCCGAACAGGCGATAGAACCAGTCGAGCGCCAGGAACATCGGCTTGGTGATGAAGTAGAACCAGCCCCAGTCGATCAGCAGATCGAAGTGATTGAGGCCGAGCTGCCGGTTGTAGCCGCCCGGCCCAAGCGGGAAGTTGATGCCGACGACGCCGGCTTCCTTGGCACCGGCGAACAGCCGCGCGTTGGCGGTGACGGTGCCGCCGGCCGCGACGGTCTGCGGCTCCAGCAGATAGTCCGTCTGGTACCGCCTGATATTGTTGACAAGATCGGAGGAAAAACTCGCCTGCAGCTTGGCGGAGGTGTCCGGCAGCAGCGCGGAAGCCCAGTATTTGTCCGTGATACCGAGCCAGCCATCGGTGGCGGTGAAGTTCACCCGCTTGGCGTCGTCGATCTTCTTGTAGCCGTATTCCTGCAGGCCATGGTCGCCGAGATAGCCGATCAGGCCTTCATGAAGGATGTAGTAGCCGGAAACCTGCGGCGTGCCGTGGCGCGAGATCAGCGCAAAGGGATAGAGCGTGACCGGGGCGCTGCCGGCATTGGTGACTTCATCCTTGATGGTGAAGAGATAGCGATCGTCGACCGCGATGGTGCGGCGGAAAGTCAGGCCTTCGCCGTTGTCGTATTTCAGCGTGACCGGACTAGTCGGCGTCAGCGTGCCGGAACCCTCCCGCTGCCACACCGTGCTCGCGTCGGGCATCCGCAACGTGGTGCCGCTCGCCGGCACCCAGCCGAATTCCGCGTAATAGGGCGCGGCCGTCTGCGACGGCGAGAACAGCACGATCGGCGGTGATTTCGGGTCGACGGTGTCGCGGAATTTCTCCAGCGACAGGTCGTCGATGCGCGCGCCCTTCAGCGAGATGCTGCCGGACAGCGTGGGCGTGTCGATCTTGACGCGCGGGCTGGCCTCGACCGCGGCTTCGCGGCTGACGACCGGCGCGCCGGAGGCCGGTTGTGTGGCTGAAGGCGGTGACGCCGATCCCGGCTGCGGTGCGGTGCTAGGGGTCGCCTGCTGCGTCTGCGGCGTCTGCTGCTTCTGCAGTTCCGCCTGCGCGTGCTGCTGCGCGCGCTGCTTCTCCATCTGCGGCACGTTGTAGAAATATTGCCAGGCGATCAGCACCAGGCCGGACAGAATGACGGCGATGATGGTGTTGCGGTTATCGGTCATCTCTTCAAGGTCTCGTCATTCAATTCCGGTTGCCGCCGCTCTTTATATTATTCTGGCTGCCGCCGCTTTTGGCCGGTTGCCGGTCGAGGCGGCGAAGCGCCGCGCGGAGGTCGTCGAGCATGGCCGCGAAGTCGCGGGTCAGTGCATCCCGGCGGCCGACTAACACATAATCATGATGTGGTCGCATCGGTATGACGTCGAGCTGCTGTATCAGCGCGCGAAGCCTGCGCCGGATGCGGTTGCGCTCGGTAGCGGTGCCGTTCTTCTTGGTGACGGTGAAGCCGACGCGGATCGGGCCATCATCGTCGCGGGCGCGGCCCTGCAGCACAAAGGCCGGGCTGGTCGCCCGCGCGCCATTGGCAACGGCGACGAAGTCCGCCCGCTGCCTTAGCCGATCCATTTAGAATCTCCGGAAGACGCCCGGGGCTCAGGCGCTCAGACGCTTGCGGCCACGCGCGCGGCGCGCAGCGAGGACCTTGCGGCCGCCGGCCGTGGCGAGACGGGCGCGGAAGCCGTGGCGGCGCTTGCGCACCAGTTTGCTGGGTTGATAAGTCCGCTTCACGGGTAGTTCTCCGCTGAACAGGCAATCTGCCGATGAATTGAGATAGGGTGTCCGGTGATGCAGGCTGGCCCAAAATCGGCCATTCGCGGCCCCAAATGAGCCGCCCCCGGCAAACCGGGCCATCGCGGACAATTTGCGCGGCTTATAAGGGAGCGCCTCCTTTTCGTCAATGTCGCCCCGTGCGGCAAAAGCGGTTCTTCGAAAGGTCGTAATTCGCGGAAATAGTCCTGATTCTGTGGGGTTGTTGCATATGTGGCCCGGCTTTAGCCGGCTGCATCCGGGGCTCATGGAACCGGCTTACATTAGCGATCCGTAATTTGACCGGCGATGGTGCACGGCAGCATGCTGAACATGCGCCAAAGAAGGCCTATATCGTGTCAGTGACCGACGATCAGCCGACGACGGAGAAGTCTCGGGCGCAGCCGGTTTACCGGCTTGGCCTGTCCGGCAAGCTTCTGCTGCTCACGATCCCCCTGGTGATGATCGCCGGGATGCTGATCTTTGTGCCCGCGATCGCCAACTTCCGGATCAACCGGCTGAACGACCGGCTGGCCGCCGCCAACACCGCGGCGCTGGTGCTCGATGCCGCGCCATCCGGCTACGTTCCGGAGTCGCTGGCACGCCAGATCCTCACCAGCATCGGCGCCCGCGCGGTGGCGATCAAGATGGGCCAGCAGCGGCGACTGCTCGCCAGCGCCGACCTGCCGGCTGCGATCGACCATGACGTCGACCTGCGCGACATATCGGTGTGGTCGGCGATCGTCGATGCGTTCCAGATCATGCTGGAGCACGGCGACCAGACCATCCGCGTGGTCGGGCCGGCGCCGGGCCAGGCGCAGTTCATCGAGGTCGTGATCGACGAGAAGCCGCTGCGCCAGGCGATGTACCGCTTCTCACGCAACGTCCTGATCGTTGCGCTCCTGATCGCGGGCCTCACCGCGGGCCTGGTCTATCTCGCCCTGCATTATCTGTTCGTGCGCCCGATGCGGCGGCTGACCGCGAGCCTGATCGGTTTCCACGAAAACCCCGAAAGTTCGGCGCGGATCATCGTGCCGAGCCAACGTGGTGACGAGATCGGCGTCGCTGAGCGCGAGCTGTCCGACATGCAGCGCGACCTGGTCTCGATGCTGCATCAGAAGAGCCGGCTGGCGGCGCTGGGGCTCGCCGTTTCCAAGATCAACCACGATCTGCGCAACCTGCTTGCCTCCTCGCAGCTTCTGTCCGATCAGCTCGCAAGCGTCCCCGATCCCAGGGTGCAACGCTTCGCGCCGAAACTGCTGCGTTCGCTCGAGCGCGCGATCGCCTTCTGCCAGTCGACATTGTCCTACGGCCGCGCCCAGGAGGCCGCGCCCGACCGCCGCATGATCCTGGTCGAGCCCGTCGTCGTCGAGGTGCGCGAATCGGCAGGGCTTGCCTCGGATGCCTCGATCACCTGGATCAGCGCGATCGAGCGCGGGCTCGCGATCGACGCCGATCCGGACCAGCTATTCCGCGTGCTGCTCAACCTCGTGCGCAACGCGGCGCAGGCGCTGGAGAGCCGTCCGGCGACCGACGGCGGTGCCCAGCAGATCCGCATCACCGGTCGCCGCGAGGGGACGGTCGCGATCGTCGAGGTCTCCGACACCGGTCCCGGCGTTCCCCAGAAGACCCGCGATCACCTGTTCGAGGCGTTCCAGACGTCCGGCCGCCCCGGCGGCAGCGGGCTCGGCCTTGCGATCGCCGCCGAGCTGATCCGCGCCCATGACGGCGAGATCAACCTGGTCGAGGGCACCATCGGCGCCACCTTCCGCATCGCCATTCCCGACCGGCCGGTGGAACTCCAGATCATCCGCACCGAGCGCGCACGGGCCTGAGGCGTATGCCGCAATAGCCGGAAACTCCGGCTTTCACTGCCCGGGGCGCGCTTCCGGCCCAAATCAACCCAGAGAACCCCCACCCCAGACCTTGCCAACGGGATCGGGACCTTGTAGCTAGAGCGCTCTTTCGCTGATGCGTCCGAGCCTCCTCGGATGCACCTTGGGCTTTCACGCCCCTCACGCGAAAACGCGCCCGTAGCTCAGCTGGATAGAGCATCAGACTACGAATCTGAGGGTCGGACGTTCGAATCGTTCCGGGCGCGCCATCCACATCATTGATTGGCATTGCGTTTTCCGTTTCTGCTCGGCGCCTTGGCGGTGCCGGTTTGCAGACGGTTTGCAAACTTTGTTCTCGGGCTGTGCTCGAAATTGAAGATCGCCTGCTCAGCGAGCCCGTGCGTCCTCGCAAGATATCGTTCCAGAATTCGGTAGACCGTCTTAAGCGAATGCCCGGTAATCGTCGCGATCTGCTGCGGCGTGCAGCCAGCTTCGGACAAGAGCGTCACGGCTGTGCCACGCAGGTCGTGGAAGTGCAGTTCAACGGGCTCGTCCAGTCCCGGCAGGCTCACGGTCTGCAAGCCGGCCTTCGTCATGGTCCGGTCCCACAGCGTGTTGAAGTAGCGCGGCTTCAATGACTGGCCGGTCTTCGTCGTCAAGATCAGGGTCGAGACTTGCTTCATGCCGTCGAGCATGCGGCGCAACGCGCGGGTGCAAGGGATGTGGATCAGCGGCGCCGACTTTCCCTTCCGGCGTGCCTTGCCTTGCCGCAGTTCAATATGTTCGCCCTTGTAGGCGGACCACGGCAGGCGCAGCAGATCGCCCTCGCGCTGGCCGGTATGAAGTGCCAGGATCAGCGCGCGCTGCAGCTCGATAGGCGCCACCTTCATGAAGGCGGCTATATGCTCCGGCAACCAAATGATTTCGGAGCGGTCGACATGGTAAAGCCGCTTGAACCCACGCAGATGATTCGCCGTCAGTGTCCCGCGGTCGACGCACCATGTCAGCATTGCGGAGATTGCGGAGAGCCGATTGTCGGCCTCGCGCTGCCCGGATTTCCGCGCGACTTTTTCGCGCCAATCGAGCAGGTCTTTGCGGACGCGGGGATCATCGAGAGCGGCAATCGGCATGGTGCCGAATTCGGTCTCTGCCTTCGTCAGCATGCGCTTGTACTCAGCCTGCGTCGAGGCGGCGAGCTTCTGCTCGAACTCAATGGAAGTTGTGTAAGAGCGGATCAGGCTGTTCAGCGTGCCCGCGTGGCGATCGCGGATTAGCTTTTCGGCCGCCGCGTAATCGGCAATGAACTCGGGCTCGCCAGGCTCGCCGTGCAGACGTTTGCCTGTTGCTCGATGATACCAATACGTTCGGCGGGTGCCGTCCTTGAGCGTTTTGTAGGTGGGAAAGACGCCTTCGATATTAGCCCTGACCACGTTCCCGCCTCCATTGATCGAGCGGCGTTAGGGTGGCTGCATCCTGCTCCGGCGTCTCGGCGAACACAACGATCTTTCCGCTCTCGATCTCGACCCGCGCGACCGACAGACCGGCCGCCACCACGGCCAGCACGGCCTTGGTGACGTCGGTCTTTTTGAAGGTCTGCCGGGCGCGGGACATGGATCAGCGCGCCGTCTTCTCTGCTATCCCGGCGAGCAGTCCGGTGCTGCTCTTGCCTGCGCTGCGGCCCTTCTTCTCCGCCGCAGCCCGATCCCTAACGCTGCGGACCAACTCCGCCGTCATCGACGTGCAGTTATACTTGGCCCACGCCTGCAACTGTTCGCGCACGTCGGCGGGTACATTCAAGTTCAGTGCAATCATCTCTCCAAAGCCTCGATGCGAAGCAGATTAGTTGTAGAAATAACCGTGATGCGTTCGATACTGATCGGCAACAGGGAACCCGTTTGCGCGCCTACGTGAGCCGCTACGGTGATCACAACTTAGAGAACAGCAAAAAAGCCCGCCGGGTTGCGGCGGGCCTTGGCGTCGAGACGTGGGCGCGATCAGCGCGCGGTAACTTAGAGCGCGCCGATCTCTCCCAGGAAGCTGGACAGGTTTTTATTCATCATCTCGACAGCGAGATTGACCGACCGAACGAGACCAGTCGCCGAGGTAACGTACCCGAGCTCGCCGTCGTCGGTCGTGAGTGAGACGAACACTTGACCATCACCGAGATATTGAAAGCTTTTGGGCTCCGCCCTCGGCGTGCGCGTGATGATATCTGCAGCCATTAATTTTTCTCCAAAGTTGGAACAACAAAACATCTATCGGTGACGAGTCCGTCACCGCTCAGCGAATTTAATGGTCTCCTTGGGGAATTCGGCTTTGCGAAAGCTGGCCGCTTTGCGCGAGCGGCACACCATGCTGCTCCTACGCGTGGCGCTCGTCAACTGCACCGTTTAGGTGCATACTCGCGAAGCTGATCGGAGTGAGAGGTAAAAGGCGCCGAACACGATGCGCGAAGAAATGGAAGAATGGCTAGCGTTGAAGACTTCGTCGGGGAAGTGTTCGACAGGATTGCTTCATCAGCTGGTTTATCACTACGAAAATAGAACTCTGCACGTTCACCAGATCTTGGATGAGATTGCGATTCTAGAAGGCGTCTCACCCAAGCGTTCACTGACGAAGCCTGAATCCGAGTTAGGCCGACCGCCACTGCGTGGGCTCTGGCACAAGCATTTCATGCAGCCAGCATACATTGCGAAGAATCTGGTGAACTATTGGAATCCCGAAAAGCTGGAACAGCTAGAACGTGAAGTGCCACGCGATCGCTGGATCCATCATTTCGTAATCGAGGGATATTCACAGCGCGCCGGTAACGCACCCCCGAGCGAAGGCCTCCAGCCAGCCCTTACCGGACAATGGATCGTTTTCGCAAAGCATCAGGGCATCAATTATTACCTGACCCTGGGTCGGCATGCCGAGGATGAAGAGATTTGGAGGCGGTGTCGGGCTTGCGCGCCTGAGTTTCCTGATTTGAGCATTCTTCAGGAAGACAGGCTGAAACCGAACAGCTCCCGGGCCGGACCGTAGCAGCACCCATCACCGGCTTCCCCGCGTGTTCACGGCGCCATCGTCCCCGGATCGAAGCTGACATCGGACTTGGCCACTTCGCCGCGCGCCGGCCTCTTGCCGGTCCATTCGAAATGCATCGGGTCTTTGCGGCCTCGCCAGTCGCCGCCCCATGACAGCCCATGCTTGGCAGCCATGTCCGAGACGTTGTCCGGCAGGTTTGTGTGAAGCAGCCCGTGGCGCATCGGGTTTGCACCTGGGTTGATATCGATGGCGTTGCCATAAGCATGCTGGGATAGGCGGTTCGATCCGGCGATGTTGCGATGGTTGTACCCGCCAAGCGAGTGGATTTTGTAGCCGCTCGCTTCGAGGTCCGCGAGAAAACCCCGGAAGGACTCGGCGGCATCCTTGTGGACCACGACCGGCTTGCCGCTCGGCGTATGGATCGTGACGAGATTCTGGCCCGGTGCACCATACTGGCCGTGCATGAGATTCGCGCTGCCCCGTCCGGATGTCGGTGCAGTAGCTTCAGGCGATGATGGTGGCGCTGCCGGATTCTCGAACTGCGCCTTGCGTCTGGCAACCTCGCGGCCCCAGCCTTCGCGAAAGCTCTCAGGCGTCTGCGCACCATGCATGCCGGGATAGGGGTTGCCCGCGATGTTCGTTAGGGCGCCGCGGGTGAAATGACCCATGCCTTGTTGATGGATCATGTAGCGCTCGGCCTCGGTTGGATCGCGGCCGAAGCGCTGTTTGAAGTCGGCGGCATCAGCCTCGAACTTGGCGGCTGCGGCCTCGGCGTTGTCGCGCGCGGAGTAGATGTTGCCGTCCGGCTTACTGAAGCGCCGCCATTCCTCGCCGCTGAGCTGAAACAAGCCCTTGTGCGGGTTTGCCGCGCGGGCGTTCGAAGATGGATTCATGTTGCTCTCGATCGAGGCGACGCCCTTTAGGAAGTTTGGGTCGATACCGTGCCTTTTGGCGGCATCCTGGATCGCCGCATCGACCTCGGCCGAGCCGCGCCGTACCGGACGGCCGCCTGTTTCGGGTGCCCGCGGTGCACGCGGCACCGGCGGATCGGTGTCGCCTTCACCACCGAAGCGTTCGCGCGGCTTTTCGTCGTGCGGCTCGGCGCGGTGCTCGTGATGCTGCTGGCGCGGCCCATGACGATGCTCGGCGCGGTGATGCCTGACACCGTGGCGATGGCTGCCATGACCGTGACCGTGAGACGGCGGCGCGTCGGCATCGCGAGCGCCGAGATTGCGCTCAGCAGCGCGGCCCTGCGGCTCGTAGCCGTCAAGGTCCGGTGCAATGTCGCCGAACAGGTTCACGGTGCCGGCCTCGCCGGTCTCGATCGTCATCGTGCCGACAACGACGCCGTCGATCGTGATTGTGCCGGTCTCCTTCAATTTAGCTCCGATCCAGACAGCGGTATGAAGCCATTCGCGACGAGGTCGTCCAGCAGCGCGCGCAGGCCTTCCGCGGAAAGCTCGCTCGCGCCGCAGTGCTTCGCAAGAATTGCGTCAGCCAACTCGACCGCAACATCCCGGTGAATGTCGTGCATCGCCATCGCGCCTTCTACGTCGAGATTCAAGATTGATCGCCTCATTGGTCAAGTATCTGAGAAGTTATGATCGCCGGCGAAGTAGCGGCCAGAACCATCCGGCGACGGTGCTCCTGTCGGGAAGCCGTAGAGCTGCTCGAGCTGATCGGAGATCGCCTGCGCCAGCGTGCGGCCATCGATGTTCAAGTTAGTCGCGTTTTGGATGTGAATGTTGCGATTGGTGCCGGGGACGAACCGCATCGGCTGGTTGAGGCCCTTGCCGACCGAATCGCCGTCGCTGCGGCCGGCGCCGTTCGGGTTGCCGAACCAGCCCCGCAGCCTGCCGGGGATGCTCTCCAGCCATTCGATGAAGCTCATGATCGCGTTCTTGATGCCGTCGAAGGCGGCGACGATGGTCTGCCACTGGACCTTGGACAACTCGTGCAGCGCGGCGGCGACGGCTCCGAGCCCAGGGACCGCGCTGATGATGGTGGTCGCAACGTTCCTGATAGTCTCGTAGTGATTCTTGATCGACTCCCAGTTGACGGCAACGAATGCTCCAAGGGCGATCACGGCGGCCCCGATCAGTGCCGGCACCGATGCGAGGCTCGCGAGCGAGATCGCGCCTAGGGCGACGAGGCCCGCGCCGATGGCGGCGACGACTCCGAAGATCGCCTTCATTGTCTCGGGCGAGATTCCGGAAACGGCCGCCGTCATGCCGTTGATCGCGCCCGTCAGCTGCTTCAGGACGGCTACGACGTTCTCACTGTTGGGGCCCGCGACCGCGACGAGAAGGTTGTTCCATGCGTTTTTCATCGCCTCCAGATTTGCCGTGACGCTCTTGTCGTTGATCAGGTCGTAAGATGCGCCAGCGCCGAGGCCTTGCTGCATGCGCGCGCGCTCGGCGATCATCTGCTGCATCCCGGTGGCTTCTTCCATCGTTAGCCGCTGCGTCGTCTGACGCCCGGTCATGCGCATGATGGCCTGCTGTTGCTCGATCGGATCAGTGATGCCCCGTTTGGCGAGCTCCTCGTTGATCTTCTGCGCGAAGGCGAGTGGATCTTGTCCGATCAGATTTGTGAGCCGGTTCGATGCTTCCTTCGAGATCGAGACGTGGCCGCCCTCGGTCGTCCATTCGCCCGGCTTGAGGAAGCCCATCTCTTCCATGCCCTGGGCGGTTCTCTTCATCATCGTGCCCCCGGCGAGCTGCTGCCAAAGAGACATGTATGCGGTACCGGCGCGATGACCTCCCATCATTTGGGACTGGATCGCTAACGAGAGGAATCCTTGATCGCTCAAGCCGCGCAGCGTCGGACCGCCCTGTTGCGCCAGCGCGAGGAGGGTGTCTTCATTAACAGTGCCATGGGTCGCCGCTTTGATGCGGGCAACCGTATCGAGAAACGCGGCGAGTCGCTGGGGGTCGATATTCTTGGTGACCGGATCGGTGATGCGGCCCGACATTTCGCCGGCGCGGATCACCTTCTGCAAGGCACCCGTTACATCGCCCTGGAAGTGCGCATCGGCCTGTTGCGTCCATGCGTATTTTGCGAGCGGCTCCCAGGTCTCCATCGCCTCGTGCTCGCCCATGATCGAGTACGTGGCGCCAGGGATTTTCAGCAGGTCCTGGACCTTCATCGGTACCCGCTTGGAGATGTCGAAGGCCTTGGCCGTCATGGTGCCGCTTGCGGCGGCGTTGCCGATCTCGCCGCCGAGGCGCTGCAGTTTGATCAGCTCGTCCTGAAATTCCCGGGTCTTGTCGACGAGCTTTCCCATAGCTCCCAAGATCGTCGCGCCGGCCAGGATGCCGCCGACACCTAACAAGGCTTTCGACCATCCGGCAAAGTTGTTCTCGATATCTTTTATTTTCGTGCCGAGGCCGAGCATGTCGCGACCGATGATCGCGAGGACCGGACTGACGCCGTTGGCGAGCGCGATAGTGACCCCAATCTTGTAAGCTTCCACGTCACTACTCCTCAAAATGATGCGCGCGTCGATCGCCTTGACCGCTTCATGTCCAACGCCACGCGAGGCAACGGAGGCGACCTTTCTAAAACCCGACCCGCGCGCCGACCGAGCAAGGATGCCTCGCGCAAACCTTGAAGGTGGCCCGGGAAAGGCGGCATTGCATCCGTGCGCGCCTTCTTCCCGGGCCCGATCGCGCGCCGGGGACAGCGCGCGACCGAAATCATCCTAGAGTCCGGCCTGGATCGTCGCCGCGTCATCGCGCACATTCGCCAGCGCAGCCCTGATCGCGTTCGCCCATGCAGGATTCGCATCTGCGATCGAGCCGATTGCCTGTGAAACGTTGCACCCACCGAAAGCGGCAGACCCTTTGTAGAAGATGGGGTTCGATCCGCTTCCCGAAGCGATGGCTGCCGCGAATTGCGCCTGCAATGCCGCCGAAAGCGTCGAGAGCGTGAGCACTTGGCCGGCGACGGTGACCGTGCCGGCGACACTGTCGTGGATCGTGGTGACATTTCTGCCGCCGAACAGTCGGCAGATGTAGGTGGTTACTGCCATGAGTCCTTACCTCCTCTAGAAGATAGTTGTCGCTTTCACCAGAGCGCCAGGATGTTGGTAGCGGTGGTGTTGGCCGCCATGACGCGACGGACCTGAAGCTCGAGCATCGTGCCCGCCGGCACCGCATTGATTGTGACCGGCGAGGCATCGGCATCATCGGCCATGATGATCGCGAGGTTGCCGGCGCCTCCGACAAAAATCATCTTGGTTACATTGCTGAGATCCTGGGTATTGCTCGGCGTGACCGCGGCGGCCTTGCGCGGCGCAGAGTCTGGCCCGCTGGTCACGAAGAACGGGTCGACTGCAGTCTTTGGCATTGGTGCTTACCTATAGTGACGTTGCAACTCGGCCGCGAGGGCGCGCTTGCGAAGCTCGGCTTCGCTGGTATCTGATCGCTGCTTTGTCGGCGCGACCCGGTCCTTGCGCAGGGCGTCGAGATCCTCGTTTCTATGAAGAAGCTTGTCGTCGAGCGGGTTGAAGTTCTGATTGCACATCATTTTTCTCCGTTGTGTTGATGGGCACGACGCCGCTTGGCGTGCGCACCGCGAGCACGCCAGCAATCGGTGACGGGTCTGGCTCGAGGCCGAGCTGCGCTCGCGCTTCGTTGCGCGTCATGATGCCGGAGTCGGCATAGCGGGCCAGAATCTCAGATTGTTTCGACTGGTCGATCTCTTCCTCTTCGACCCAAGCAAATTCGATCTCGCCGCTGCTATCGAACTCGCGCTCGATGATGTCGTTGAACATCTCGGCCGCCCACTGCTTGAGACTTTGCAGGCCTTCCTTCTCGGCCTGCTCCTCATGCTGCTCTGCCGATGCTCGATTGAGCTGGCGAACGAGGGCGTTCGGCGGATAGGAGAACGCAAAGCAAATGATGCGGCATAGCCATTCGTCCATCTCAGATTTAAGATCAGGCTCCTTTAGTGGCTGGTACTTGCCGCTGCCGGCGATGAATTTCATCCGGCGGCGGACGCCGAGATTGCCGACGTGCAGATTATCCCAATAATCCTGAAATCGCTGGATCTGGTCCGGAACCCAAGACTCAGGGAGGCCAAAAATCCCTTCAGGCATGTTGCCTTCGGTGTACCAGTCAAGTTGACTATCGGCGCGCTTCGTCGCGATCTCAACCGTGTTGATGATCTGCTGAACGGCGCTGCAGCCGTAGATCCGTCCGGGCCTGATGTTGAGCGGCCGGTAAATGAGATCGTGTGCCGTATAATCGACCGCGGGCAAACCTTTGAGGACTTGTTGATAGGCCGGAGGCCAAGCCAGTCCACCGTGGACGCGGAAGCCGCTCGCGACGATGTTGCCTGCGTTGATCTCGGCGCCGTTCCACATGAATGGGCGACCAGTCCACCGCTGTGGCCTCGGCGTGCGGCCCCAGTCGTCAATCACTCTTTTGATCGTGGCGCCGTCCACGACGCGCAAGCCGGTGAGCGACCCGAACGCAGTTCGCTCGCAAAAGATTGCTGGCGCGTCGATAACCAGAACATCCTCAAGAACCGAACGCAAGAATCCGCTGAAGGTCACCTCGTAGTCCGGGCGCCGGAAGAAGGCCTGTACATCCTCAATGCGCGAGCGCACCGATGCCGGCAACTGCGCCGTTTTCGGCCTGCGGCCGTTGCCTTCATGCTTCTGCCGGATCGTCCACTGCAATCGGCAAATTTGATCTTTTCTGCGCTCTATGACGAGACGGAGCGGATCGTATGAGTCGGCGAGACACCGCAGCGCCGCGAAGTCGACCGCTTCGCCGTTGCGCGGACGGGTGTTGAGGTTGTAGCCAGGAATGAAGTCGAGCGCGCGGCCTGCCACTTCCGGCGGCGCCACTGGTCGCATCGGGGTCTGCGGTCCGAACCAATCCGATCCCTCGCCGCGACTCTGCGCGGCTTGTGTGTACTGAGATAGATCGCGAGCAATGCCGCGCTCCGTCGTCATGGACTTTTCGGCGTCGTCGCTCATTTTCAGTTCGCCTCCGGAGGATTGACCGCGAAGCGGTAAGCCTCGCTGCGGCGCTCGATGCGATCGAGTTCTTCCGCCCTCTCCAACATCTGCTTGACGAGATCGAGCTGCGCGATGATCGCCTCGCCGGCAGCGACGGATGCCGCGACATGCGATTTGCCGCAGTGCTTCTTCGTCAATTCGTCGGCCAGCTGCTTCGCGGCCAGTGAGTCACTGAGATCGGCGCCGGCAAGCTTGCGGAGATCACCATCCTCGAGGATGCTCTTCGCGATTCGGTAGCGGTTCGGTATCGCGCGATATTCTGCCTCGTAATTTTTGTGCAGATCACGGCGCGCTCGTTCGATGCTTTCGGGTGTTGCAAACAGCATTATGATTTTCCCCCTGTGATTGAGGATTTCTGTGATCCTGTTCATCCGTGCCATCTCCCCTTGCGTCGCATGATCTCGACCACCTCATTGGCGCCCGCGATCCTCCGCCGCATCACAGACTCGAAATACTCTTTCCGGGTCTGCGGCCGCTGCGCCTCCAGGATCGAGGCAATGCGGATGCCTTGCGGCTGCGGCGGGTTCGGCCCGAGCATCTGGCGCAGCTCCTCGTTGGCTTCGAGCAGCGGTTGATTGTATGGCGAGAGCATGTGGCGGGCGTCGCTCTCGGAGACCCAGACATAGAACGTGCCGTCGGCATCGGACTCGACCGCGATCGTTTCACCGCTTGCGGTGATTAGGTGCGATACTGCCGTGACCAATTTCAACTTGGCGCGGCCATCCGCGCGCCTCAGCGCGCCGGGCTCAGGATGCTGCTGTTCTTGCTCCGCTTGCGGGGCGGCGCGCTCCTTGTCCACGGCCTCGGACAGCTTGCGGTAGTGCGTCAGGATGGCCGGCTCTGGATTCCCGATGTCAGGATTGGCAAGCGTCAGCGCGCCGGCGGCGCTGGTTGCCCAGTCATCGTGCTGGCCGCTTTGATGATCGATTGTCGCGCCTTTGCGGACCAGCGTCAGCAGTTGCCGCCGCAGCTCGGGGATGTCGAGCATCTCGGCCTGTCCGGCGTTGAGCGCAACCTCGAGACTTTCGTAAATGTCGGTCCTGGTCCGCTTGTCGACGATGTAGTCGATGCCGCAATCGGCGAAGTCGCGGCGGAAGGTCTCACCGGCATAAGCGTCACCGTGAACCACCTTGCAGCGGTAGAGCTTGCACATAACAGCGAAGCGCTTGACGGCATCTCGCGGATTGAAGGGAGTCGGCTGGCCCTGATTGATGAGAAGATGCAGAACAGCCTTGCGGTCGTCCCAGTGTGCGATTGCGAGCGTCGCATCATCGGAGCTACCGCCCGACATATCGACGAAGGCGAGGTAATCGACGCCATCCTGCGGTTCTATCACCTGTCGCCCGGAGACGATCGCTGCCTCGACGCGACCCTGATCGAAGTGCGCGCCCTGCGGAGCGCCTGGGAGATTGTGGTGCAGGCGGCGGAAGCGGGCCGAGGGAAGACGGCGCCGCTGCTGCTCGATATAGCCTCGGCCCTCGGGCCAGCTCGCCATGCTTGGATTGGCGCGCTCGTCCGGCGGAAGATGCGCGAAATTCGGATCGGTGCAGTAGTCGGCGCTGTACCACGAAAACAGCATCCGCGGGTCTGACCCTTCCATGCCGATCTTTTTGAGATCGTGCAGCGGGCAACCTTCGAGGTCATAGATGGAGTCGTAGCTTGTGATCCATGTGAGGGTGTCGGTCCTGGTCGGGTCCGGCGCCAGCGCCTCAAGCAGGTCCCAATTTCTGTACCCGTGGATTTCGTCAAATCCGACAAAGACCGCGGTTCGGCCGTGCTGACCGATCACGTTCTGCGCCGGGATTACCCGCATCACGCCGCGGTTATCCTTGCGCCGGATTTCCTTCGCCAGAACCTCCAGCCCTTCGCCAAGCTCGGGATTCGCGGCGATGATCTTCTTTGCAAGATCGAGATCAGCGGCCGCTTGGTCTTCGTCGTTTCCGACCAGGAGGACATCGGAGCCTTGCGGACTCTCGCGGCATGTCAAGGAGTACAAACCGCCGAGGACCAGATCGGCAGATTTGAAGTTTTTCTTGCTTCGGCCGGCGAGCACCATCGAATATTGCGGGATGCCGTCGTCCCGGTAGGTATCAAACGCTTTATGAAAGATGTCCTTCCGGTAATCCTCGATGACCAGCGGTCGGCCATCGATCCAGTTCAGGCCGTCGAAGAAGCTGATGGCGGAGATGGGTGCCTCCGTCATGACGCCGCCTCGGCCGCCTTCCTCGCCGCGCCGATAGCCGCGATGCGCTCGGCGGTGGAGGATTGGTGCGTCTGGTTGGGTTTACCCTGCCGGATGCCTAACCGCGTCAAACCGCGCAAAACCAAGCGCGCGACCATTTCGGCGTCGGCGCCCTTCCCGCACTGGCGGAGCCGGCGACCCCGGACGATCAACATGCTCAGCTGCTCGACGATCACGCGCTCGGCGTGCGACGGCTCGCGGCCTAAGTCGCGCAACAGCCCCGCGGCCTCGGCCTGCCGCTCTGCCTCGGCCTCGGCGGCGAGCTCGAGCATCCGCGCCTTGCCGCGACGGCCGAGATTTTGATCAAACTTGGAAACAGGCATGACCACGCGACCACCGTTCCGGTGTTGCCCGTGGTCTCCTTAAGGCGGGCGGGTTGATCTGACTGCGAGCCTGCGAAGCTAGCGAATCAGATTTATCAGCCTGTTCACCGCCATGTTCTCCGGCAAGTCACGAATACGTGTTGGTGGGTGGTTGGTGATCAGCGGTGAATGAACGCCGATACCGCAATGAATAGGAGGAGCACTGTTGATGCCACAAGACCAGCGCAGCGCCAGAACTTGTCGCGCGCGTCGTATGCATTCCAGGCGGCCAGAATCGCGGCCAAGAATGGATTGATGATCTGCAAATAGCTCGTTAGCAGCTTCAACGTACCCACAGTCAGGGAGACCCTAAAGGCGACGATCGATGGGATCGGCCAGGATATCAGCAGGCAACTCTTCGACGTGGACCACGTGATCCTTGGAGAAGTGGATGGTCGTGGCATCCGGCTGCCGCTGCATAGTCAAGATCTCATCAACGTTGATGATGATCTTTTCGCCACCTTGGCGCGTCAATTCCTTGAAGTTGGCCATAGCTGTCCTCATGTCGGTTGCGGGGGCAGCAATCGCTTACACGGGATTTGCTGAGTCGGGGAGTGGGCGCGCGCGAAGCCTGACGACGCCTCTGGTGGCGCGCTGCTTAAGGCGCGAGGCTTCGCAGACCGGCGATCATGCGGCCAATCGATCGCGCGCGCGGATAACCGTCATGGCGGACCACGGCTTGCCAGTAGGCGTGGCGACGTTTCGGTCGTTCAGGATGCGCGCGATCTCGCGGGCGGACTTACCTGCCAGCTCCTCGAAATACGGCCTCAGTGCCTTCGCCCGCTCAACTGCGGCCTCTTTGGCTTCGCGACCATGGTCACGCAGTCCGCCGAGCTGCTTACCGTTGGCCTTCGCGGCGGCCAGTGCATCCTTGGTGCGCTGGCTGATCATGCGTCGCTCTTTCTCGGCGAGCGCGGCGTAGAGGTGCAGCATGAACGGGTCGGTGTCGGCACCCAAATCGGCAACGATGAACGAAACCTTGTGCTTCATCAGGCCGGAGATGAAATGCACGTCACGGCTTAGCCGATCGAGTTTCGCGACGATAACCGGCGCCTTGGCCTTGCGGGCCACTTCCAGAGCGGCGGCGAGCTGTGGCCGCTTCTCGTCGTCATCCTTGCCGCTCTGCACCTCGGTGAAGGTCTGGATGATCTGAACGCCTTCCTGATCGGCGAAGCGCTGGATCAGGGCCTGTTGCGCCTCCAGGCCAAGTCCGCTTTTGCCCTGCTTCTGCGTCGAGACCCTAATATAGGCGATGGCGTTTTTCATGGTGGCCTCCCTTCACAACACAACGCATGTTGACATGTTACGCGTAACAGGTCAAGGGTTATAAGCGAGCTGTTACAGTAAAAGACGACCACGCCTAATTGCGTGGAACTGTTTTGGCGGCAGACGATTGAAATGACCGTCTCCACCCCGACAGGAGGCTGCCATGCACCTTCACACATACCGGGACGAAAACCGCTCAAGGCATCTCGATCTCATCGGGCAATACTGGTCAATTGACCTCGTCACCCTCACGGCTGCCTTCGCCTGTGCCGTCGTAGCCCTGTGGGTCCGCTAGGCGGCCGAAAAATTCTCGAAGCGCTTGGACGCGTGCGGGTTGTGCGAGGTGGGGCAGTGGCATCAGCGTCACAGCTCTGCAACGGAAAATTTACGCAACTCGAAAGACGCTAGCGCCGTTATCCGTTGCGTTGTACAAACCGATTCTGAATACGGGAGAGCCGCCATGACGGAAGAACTTAAGGAACTGATCGAAGTGGCAAAGCGGGTGACCCCGACCCCTGCGCAGCGCGAGGAACAGCGCCGTAGTTTTGCGTATGGAAACACCGCGTTCGAAAATAGCCGCATTACGCGTGAAATGATCGATCGCCAAGCCGAGAAGCTGGCGGCAGATGACAAACGAACCGCGTAAGGAGAGGCACAGTCACGCCCTCGAGCCGGAGCTTATCACTGATCCTCAGTTGAAAGCTGAAGCGGAGGCCGCAAACGGCCTCCGCCAATATGACTACGCGGAAAAGAGCGTCCATCAGGCCTTAGAGCGAACTCCGTTTAAACTTCGCCCCTCGCTCATTTACGCCTTACAGCGTGAAGCTCTGCAAGGCATCAGCGCCTACGCCGGTGTACAACGGCCTGGCGGCGTTGAAATTGTAAACAGTGAGCATGAACCGGTTGGCGCGCACCAGGTCCCCGAGCTCCTTGAGGAGCTGTGCGATTATGTGAACGACAATTGGGACAAGCCGCCAGTTTACTTGGCCGCTTACGTTATGTGGCGGCTCAATTGGATTCATCCGTTTGCGGATGGTAACGGCCGCACATCCAGAGTGCTTTCCTTTTTCGTCCTATCGGTGAGGCTTGGTTTTGTCCTCCCCGGTTCCCCCACACTTCCAGAGTTGGTGATTGCACATCGCGGGGACTATGAGGATGCGTTGGACGACGCTGACGCTGCTTACAAGAAAGACAAAACGATTGACGTTTCCAAAATGGAACGGCTGATCGAATCTTTGCTCGCGAAACAGCTGCATCGCGTCTACGAACTGGCCTCAGGGAAGACGTCTGCCAACTAAGGATGCCCGCGCGTGGCGGCGCGCTCCTCAAAGATCGTTCTGAGATGGCGAGGGAAGCGTGCGCGGCTTGCGCTGGGCACTTGCCGGCTTCGTCCGTTGATCTATATAGTTCCCGGCGACAACTGGGGCGGGAACATGGGCAGGCAGATTGGTGGTTGGATCGCGTGGGCGGCGGCATTTGGCATTGCCTTCTTCGTCGTGAAGTACGGCGTGGCCTATGTCAAAGGCCAGGAGGTCGGTCTTACCGGCGCGATGCGTGATGGATTCGTCGGTGCGGCGATCAGGACGTGTGGCGAAAAGCAAGCGAACGACCCCGCCAACGCTGGGATTTCGAAGGCGATCCTCTCGATGTATTGCAATTGCTACGCGAACGGGATCGCCGACCGGGTGTCCGAGAATCAATTGCGAGCGACCTCCGATTTGCCCGCCGGTCAGAGGTTAGCGGCGCTGCAGCCGGTTATCGACGCGGTGTCACCCGTGTGCCTTGACGAAGCCAGAAGAGCTATCCCGACGGCGAAATGATCCTTCATTACTCTCGCGGCCTTCAGGCGAAGGGAGGTTCGAGCCCGCGCGCCCGCTTGGGCGGCGCGCTCGGTTCGGATGATCTGGCCGCGACGTTTCTAGGGTACGGGCCGGTGTGGTAGGGCCTTCGCGCCACGACACTGAGGAGGCTCTGAGAATGCCGGGCGGAACGACCTTGTGCCCTGTCTGCAACGGGAAATGTGTATGTGTGGTCTGCGACGGGCGGATGGAAATCTTTATAGAGCCGAACAAGAAAGAATGGGTTCCTTGTCCGGTTTGCTGCGGTGATCCGAACAAACACGAACGAATGCGCGGCGTCTGTCAGAACTGCGAGGGTGTTGGCACCGTCGACAAGCCTGCTCAACTCTGAGTCTGGTGAGCCCGCGCGCGCTTGAGCGCGCTCCTCACCATTCCTCGGTTTCATACGCATTGACGGTCCGGATGATCTGGCTGAGTCGTTTCCGGGTACGGCCAAGCATGTCGATACCATCCCGCACATTGACGAGATCGCGCCGGTATTCCTTGCAGTGATCGACGATGTCAGGGAGGGGCGGCCGCTTTGTTCCGCCAAAATGATACCAGGAATCACGATATTGCCAGACGCGGTCGACGGCCTTGGCGAGCGCGGGAATTGGAATCCAGTGAGGCGTATCGGCGGAGTCACCCTTCGCGCGCCAGACATCCGACAGCGTCCAGGCCAGCGCCTCGACATAAGCGTCGGTATCGTCGCCGCCTTTGATCCCGAGCACATCAAGCATCTTCGAGGCGAGCAGCTGATACTCGCCCGACACGGGCTTGACGCGAAGAGTTTGATCCACCGCCTGGTAGGCCGCCTCGATCTCGGCGGGTGGTGGTAGGCTCTCCTGGATCTCGAGCGCTCGATTGCGGGAAGCCCTCCAGTCGGCATTGTCGGAAAGCGCGACGAGCTCGCCGTCCTTATCGCCGGCGAGGAATGGGGCGGCATCTCTGGCAGCCTGGATTGAGCTGCACCACTGTTCCTGCAAGATGAAAGGCGCCAGTGCGCTGTTCATGAGGGTGGCGACGTCTGTGCGCGTTTGCTTCACCAGTGAGCCGGCACCGGTCGGGGTGATGATGTCGGTTGTCATCACGCACCCCCCTGCAGCTTGCGCATCAGCCGTTCGGTGTTGCTTTCGCGGCGCCATTGCGGTGGCAGCCGGCTAGGTGGTGGTGACGCCATGGGGCGGCCGTCGGCGTCGATTGTGCTGGTGATCGGAGCGGCCGGTTCGTCCTGCCAACACTGGCCGTGCAGCCATGTGCCCGGATGTTTCGTAAACTTCGGATCCTGGCCGCTGCGCTCGGCGGCGTAGCGCATGGCGCCGGCTAGCAGCTCGGCCCGCGTCGCCAGCTTCTTGGTGACGACGCCGCGGTAGGCCTTGAGCGCGGCGCCCTTGGAAACCTTGCGAGGGTACTTCCGATAGAACTCCTCAAAACTGGATTCGATGTCATCGTGAGTCTCTGATCGACGCTGCCCTGAATCTTCGTCACCGAGATCGAGAGACTCTCTCTCTACGCTTTTCTCTTCGCTGTTCGATTCTCTTTTCTGGCGGACAACAGTGTCCGGTCTTACATACCCGGTTTGTCCGGTCATATGACCCGGTTTGTCCGGTCTCGGATCGTCAGGGCGGACATCAGTGTCCGGTCTTAAATCGGTCTGACCGGACAAGCCTGTCCGGTCTAATTCTTTCTCTGGAACACAAAGCTCGAACGAGTTGGAGCGGTGATAACCACGACTCTGGACACGTGCCCAACCGGTCTGCTCCAACTCTCGGAGCATACGGCGAACGTTGCGGTCGCTCATGCCGGTGCCGCTCGCCAGCTCTGTCAGAGATGGATCGCACCGTCCGGTTTCGATGTTGTGGTGAAGTGCGAGACGGGTACCGACGATCTTCGCGGTGCAGCTCAGTACCTCGCCATCTGCGGCGAGAAACAGCCTGATCCAGTCGTCGCGATCTTTGAAGGTCTGCCAAGCGTTAGACGCTTGACCGGCGGGGGACGGATTACTAGATGTCTTCATGTCGCGGTGCTCCATCATCGCGATGTTGGTGGCGAGCTTGGGTGTGGTGCCCCAGGCTCGAATTTTTTTAAGAGCCCTGTCGCGCTGACTACGCGGCGGGGTTTCCTGTTTCTGGCTTTCGGATTTGCGACCTCTGCGTTTGCCCGTCCCCGGATGCGTCGCGATCGCCTGCGTGAGCCTTGCGTTTCGCCGTCCCCGGCTATCGAGCTCGAATTTCATTTCATGTAGTTATGATTCCGCGCGCTGCTACTCGCGTAGGCGGCGCGCCAGCGCGACACGCTCAAGACTCAGGATGGTGGATCTGGTCGAGCTGGTCGCGCGGGAGATTTGGTTTGCAAACGGGGCACTAACCCCTTGATGCGTCTGGGCAGCTTTGAGGCCCGGTTTGCAAGATTCGTGAGTGATTCCTGATCGCTGGGTCAGCCTACGAATCTGAGGGTCGGACGTTCGAATCGTTCCGGGCGCGCCACTTCGAGGCGAATGACCCTCAGTGGACCTTTGGCCGACGTCTTGCTCTAGAGCCCGGCCGGAGCCCGAGCTGTCACGACCCACGTCGCTGCATTTAGCCTGACCCCATCAGGTCCATCGTGTGCCGCAAGCGCGGATCGCACCGCCGGTAGCATTGCCGCCCGCAGTTCGGGATTTTCACGAAGAACTTTGCCGAGAGCTCCAACCCTCGAACAAACCGCCAGCATCGAATCGAGGTCGCCGCTTCCAACCAGCTCGTCATGGGCAGTGATCTCGATCTCTCGGAAGCCCGCTCTTTCCAGAATGCGGTGCACGCGGTCGGGGTTGGCGAATGCGAATGGGCCGGCTGCGTCCGTGTCGTGAGCGGGCTGCGGCGGCAGATGAATAGACGCGGCCCTAAGCGGCAGGATGTCTAGCGGATTTTCCTCGAGCGCGCGCCAGCGGACGAACGCTAGCCGCCCATTCGGTTTGAGACTACGCCGAACGTTGCTGAACGCCGCCGTGGGGTCGTTGAAGAACATCACCCCAAACCGCGAGAAAGCGGCGCCGAACGAGGCCGGTTCGAAAGGGAGCACTTGGGCGTCCGCATGGAGGAACCGCACTCGTTTGCACCCGTTGGCCGCGCGTTTCGCGAACGCCAGCACCGCAGCCGACACATCGACCCCCACGACTGTGCCGTCTGGCGCGACGGCGCGGGCAAAGTCCAGCGCTGTCTCGCCTCCGCCACAGCCTATGTCCAGGACGCTTTCACCAGGATTTGGCGCAAGCGCCTGCAAAGGCCGCCGACCCAGCGGAGCGAGTTGCAGTTCCAATAGCTCCCGGACCTCTGCCCACGCGCGCACTCGTACCTCGTCTTTGGTCAGCGCCGGCCGGGGGCTGCTCTGATTCATGCGGGGATGATTGCCTGACGGTCGGGGAATGTCGAGGTCGCTGCACGGCCTCAAATTCGGCTGCTGGCGAGCCAAGCGCTGACCGCTTATGACCCCATTACGTCGATGCAGAAACTGATCGAACGGCCGTTATCGAACCGTAACCGGACCGCCTCGCGAAATCGCGAAGACAGCAGCGCGGTGTGGGATGGACGCGGCTACCTTTCGACTTCGACGACGTATCTCCGTACAACCTTGACCGCCTTATCACGCTGGGGTGCAAGGTCCGCCCAGGCTTTCGACTTGTAGAACGCTACGGCGTCATCCAAGCCATCCCATTCGACGATCCCCACCCCTTTCGGGGCTGGCCCACCCTCTACCTGAACAATCCGTCCCGCCGCGGTGCGTAAAGCGTGACCATGGGCTGCTTCTATCGCCTTCCGGGCGGCAGGCAGGTACGCGGCTTGGGCTGAAGCATCGAGGGTTTCGATCTCGCCGACAGAGTAAGCTTTCGGCTTAGCTCCTTGAGCGTGGAGGCCTTGGACCGCGATAGCTCCAATTGCGACGCCCGCGAGCAATACCATTGCGAGTTTGGAACGAGATCTCATGGCATTCCTCCGATTCTGCAATTTCAATCGAAGACGTACACCCCCTGGACGTGAGTCGGGATGGCCAACTGAAGGTTCAAGGCAGACGGGCGGCTAATGCGCCAAAACGCTTGCTGTCCCTAGCGGATTTACAGATGAGCGACGCAAGCGCTGGCAACACCATTGGCAAGACGAATGTCTGAAGGTAGTCCATCGCGTCAATTCTAGAAATAGGCGAGAAGGCAGCTATCAGGCGCTAACCGAACGACCCTGCAAAATCAGGGGGGCGGCCCGCTGGGCGTAGCGCGAAATCGCAGGCGCTCGCGGTTTTGCCGATTCGAGCGCGCTGCTAGCGTGCAGCATTTCCGTCGCAGCGAGGTTGGCGATCGCCTCACCTCCAGGTCTTCTGCGATTGCGTCTTCCGCCGGCGCCGATCCGACAAACCAGGCTGCGACGTCAGGCAACCGAGCGCCTAGGCGAAATTATGTCTGGATTTCGATAGTGCAGGAATTCGCGACTTTGTTCCGAATGGGCGCCCCTTTTATGCAGCCTCACGAAACGAGTGTGGCGCTAAAATCAATCTCGACCTTCATCAGCTTGGAGACGGGGCAGCCGGCTTTTGCGGTTGCGGCGATCGACTGGAACGTGTCGTGGTCGATGCCCGGTATCTTCGCCGTGGTGGTGAGATGCGCCGAGGTGATCGAAAAGCCGTCCCCGTCCTTCTCGATGGTGATTTCCGATTTGCTGTCCACGTGCTCCGGCACGAAATTCGCCTGACCGAGCTGTCTGACGAATGACATGGTGAAGCACGCGGCATGCGCTGCACCTAACAACTCCTCCGGATTGGTGCCCGGCTTCTCGCCGTAGCGGCTGAAGAAGGTGTAGGGATGGTTGTCCAGCGCGTGGCTCTCGGTCGAGACCGAACCCTTGCCTTCGCGCAGGCTGCCATTCCAGGCGGCGGATCCGAAACGTTTCATCGGTCTTTACTCCTTCCTGTTGTGCATGCCCCGCAGCTTACGAGCGCGTCAGCACCACCGCTCGTCTCTTCCCGGCCTCGATCATGTCGAGGACGCGGCCATCCCAAGTGTGTTCACCTCATGGGCGTTGGCCGGCAGCCTCCAGGATCAGTTGCGTGATTTCATCGGGTTGAGAGATCAGCGATAGGTGACTCGCTTTGACCTCTATGGTCCTGGCTCCCATGCGCTTGGCCATGAATCGTTCGAGGTCCGGATTGATCGTGCGGTCCTCGGTCGAGACGGCGTAGTAGCTCGGCTTTGACCGCCAGGCCGCGTTCGTGGTCTTGCCGGTGAGCAGTGCCTTGTGGAACGGCTGCTGGACCGCATAGAGCACCTTGGCCTTCGCCTCCGGCAGGTCGCCCGCGAAATCGCGCAGGAAAGCTTCCTCGGAAAGCCGTCCTTCATCGCCGTCGAACACGATGCCGGCCGTTGCCGGCGGGGTCGGATAGGTCTTCGCGAGCGCCGTGTAGTCCTCGCCGGCATCCGGCGCGCGCGCCGCCACATAGACGAGCGCCGAGACGTTCGGATGCACGCCGGCTTCGGTGACGATCATGCCGGAGAAGGAATGGCCGACCAGAACCGTCGGGCCGTCCTGCCGTGCCAGCACGCGCTCGGCTGACGCGACCGCTTCAGGCAGCGTGGTCAGCGGATTTTGCACGGAGGTCACGTTCAGGTCGGTCGTCTGCAATCGCGCGATCACCTCCGACCAGCACGAGCCGTCGGCGAACAGTCCATGCACGAGCACGACGTTGCGCGCCTTCGGCGGGGTTGCGTTTGCGGCCATGCCGCGAGTGGAGATCAGCGAGGCCGCTGCGCCGGCAAGCAGAGCGGTCGAAAAAGCTCGTCTGTTCATCGTCATGATGCTCTTCCTTTGACCACGAGGGGATTGTCTTGAGGGCGCGGAATGGCCGCGCGGTTTCAAGCAGTCCCAGCGTGAACACACGGTGATGCCGCCGCGCGCGAAGGCCTCGCGGTTGTTCTCGATGCTGTAGTGGCCGCGAAGATAGTTGACCGCGAAACGGAAAGATTTCTGGATCGCACGGAGCAGCACGTCACAGCGCGCTGGATCCGCCCTCCACGATCTTCTCATTGAGCTTCTGATCTACGATCTGGACCGTACGATCGATCTCGGCATTGGGCGCGCCAAGCTGATGCGAAATCAGCTTCACCAGCAGGTCGACCCGCTCGATGAAGGGCGCTCCGCTCGCCACCGCGCGCGCCGCCGATGAGGGCTTGAGAAGGCTTTCCGCCGCTTTGGCGTATTTCTCGAACGGCACCTGATCCTTCGGGTCGGCTCCCAGTCGGCGAGCGATCCCATCGACATGTTCATAGATCGACTGCGAGCGCTTCAGATCGGCGTGCACCGCGTCGCGGATCGACTGCGGCTCCTGCGGCGTGATGCAGCGGTAATTGCCGGTCAACAGCATCGACCATTTGGCCAGCGGGACGAACAGCGAGTCGAACACTTTGAGCTTCACCGGAACGTCCTGGCCATCCAGCTTCACCGCGTCGATGTCCGCCTCCAGCTCGCGAAGCAGCCGGTTATGCGTCTCATCCGCAAATGCCGCTGCCTTGAAGTTTGTCGGCAGTCCGACATGAAGGACATTCGCCGCCTCGTCCGGCGGACGGAAGGCCTGAGGATCAGGCGAGCAGAGCGAGACCAGTCCCGGCTTGAAGCGCTCCCATACCTGCGCATTGGTATAGGCCTCTTCGAGGTCCATGTCCGACAGCGCCGGGATCCGTTTGAGATAGGGCAACGGCGGCATGTTCATGATCGAAAGGCAAGGCAGCTTCGCCTCGGCGATCTTGATCATCAGAACCCGGATCGTATGGTTGGTGTATTGCGGCTCCTGCATGGCAAGGCCAACCAGATCGTAACGGGAGAGGTCGACGTCTGCGGGCGATGCCGCGTCCAAGGTCCCGGGTAGATCGCGCGAGAAGATCGACCGGTGCGTCGGCTCGTCACGCAGCTTGATGCGAACCTCGGTACCGTCGCGATTGATGAGCTCTGCGGTCTTCTTGCGACAAACCAGCGTCGCGTTGTGACCGGCCATCAGCAGCTTCGTCGCGAGCAATGAGCCGTACGAGGCTCCTAGGATCAGAATGTTGCGCGCCATGTCCCTCTCCTAAGGTTTCCTCCAACGTCCCAACCCAAGCCAGTCTCGAATTTTCGGGTATCCGCTTGGGCGAAGGAACGGCGCAGGCCGGACCTCTACATCACACGGGGACAGCCTCTTCGGGCAAGGAGCATACTTGTCTACCGCCAATTGATGGGCATTACAATCGCACAGCGGCTCCTGGTTTCAGACCGCAGAAGCAGAAGGGGGTCATCACTCGCACCGATAGCGATGACCGTCGCGGCCAAGGAATGTGCCGGTCGCGGGATTGTACGAGCGGTGGCGCTGCGCGCAGGTGTCGATGCCGCTGGCCTCTTCGTTATAGTATTGCAGAGCAGAAGGCGGCTCTGACTCCAGTCTGGCCGCGGGCGTGGGCGCGCCGCCGTTCAGAATGTCTGCATTGGGATGATAGAACGCGTACAGTCCGGGCTCCTGGATAGCCGCCTGAGCGAATACTGGTGTTGCAGCCGTTGCCGATAGCAGCGCGGCGGCCGCGAGGATCTTGAGTGAGGTCATCGAAATTCTCCATCGATCGATACGAAAGCTCGATCGGGGCGCGCAGGTCCGCATGGCGCACCGCCAGGCGGTGCGCGCCGTCAAATACGAGTTTCTCGTATTGGGGTTGTCCGAATGCTCGGAGCTTTCGATCCAAGATCTAAGCGGCCTGCGCGCGCATCCCACTAAATTCTGCTTTACGATTCCTCAACTCGAGTTGACGGCGGGAACGTGAGAGATCGCCAACAGGATACGTGTCGCGACTATCATCACGAAGCAGCGAAACGCGAGCGAAACGCTTTCAGTAGCCAGAAATTCCTTATGCCGGTTGTGCCGCGTTCCTAAACGCGAATTTAGTGGGAGCGACGAGAAAGAGCCCCACCTTTCTCTGTGTAACGTTCTTTATGTCACCACTCGAAAGGACAAAGCCATGAAAGTCGCAATGGTAGCATTGGTCGCTGCGTCCATGCTCTCAAGCACATACGCTTTTGCCAATACGGCGCGTCATGAACCGGTGGTCAGGAGCTATCCGATATACAGAGAGGCTGCTCCGCCGGTCGTCTTGCATCCGAACTACGGCAATCCGAACGGCGATCCGGATGGTCCGACCACGTTGAGCGGCACCGGCGATTCTCAATTCGGTGGCTCGTCGCCCGGCACCAGCGGTTACAACTAAGTGAAAGCCGCAGTTGATCGGGCTTTGCTTGAAAGCCACCGCGCCACCCCAAGGTAACGACGCGCGAACCTCGCGCGTCGTTGAAGTGGCGCGAGACGGCGTTACATCGATCGCTTGATCGATAGCTGAAGTGACGTCGAGATCACTTCTTCGATCGTCTGCTGCGGCTAACGGTGCCGAACACGACTTGCGATGGATAAGGAGAAGCCGAGCGCTGAGGCGTGCTCTCGAGAAAGCCTGCGGCGCCGATCCACGCAACATTAGGCTGCGCGGCAAAATTGCCCGGAAACACACCATTGGTCGGGAAGTCGCGATTATCATTGCGGTTGTCATAGAACCAGCCGCTCGTCTGGCCGTATCGTATGACGCGATACCCAAACTCGGTCGCCGATCCCGGCGAGATAGGGATCGCTGCCAGGATCGCCGCGCAAATTACGATCTTCAATCTACCCATTGGCTTTCCTTATGGCCGGATCGTGCCCCAGTCGCCCTTCCAACCCGCAAGCTTTCCGTTGCGAAACTGCAGATAGAGCCCGTCGCTTCGGCTCGCGAATGCGCTTCCCTTGACATTGGGCAGCGCCAGATAGAGTTCGCTGCCGCGGCGCCCTCGCACATAGGTCAAGGGCACGCCGAGCGTGCCAGCGACCTCATCGGGCTTCATCCCAAACCGAAGCGACGGCGCGCTTTGCTGTGCAGCCGCTGACGCTGCTTCGAGTGCTGCCAGAGCGAGCGCCATCACAAGCAAGCCGGTTTTCTTCATCCGATACACCCATTTGCGGCACGGCAAACGCAAACCAATGCGGCGAAGGCGGATATCATTGTAGCGAGACCAACGTCCCGGCCGGCGTCCAGCCGCCGCCGAGGGCCTGAAACAGACTGCTTGCCGCCAACAATTTCGAGAGCCGCACCTGAACCAGCGTAACTTCCGCGGTGAAGAGCGTCTGTTCGGCCTGCAGGACCGTAATCAGATTGATCGTCCCGCCCCGCAATTGCTTCTCCGCCACATCGAACGCCGTTTGTGAGCTCGCAACGACCTGCGCTTGCAGCCGCTCCTGCAGCGTGAACTTTTGCAACGCAATGAGCGCCTTCTCGACATCAGAGAATGCCGACAGAACCGCCTTGCGATAGGCCTGCAGGTTCTGAAGCTGCACGCCCTTCGCCTGCTTCAACTGGCTCTCGAGCAAGAAGCCGTCGAAAATCGGTTGCGCGAGGCTGGCCGTAAGGGTGGAGAACGCCGCCCCTGGCGTGAACAGCGAGGCCAGCGCGCTGCTCTGGAATCCGCCGGTGCCGGTGAGCTGGATCTGCGGAAAGAACGCCGCGCGAGCCTGCTCGACGCTGAAGTTCGATGCCGCAAGCAGCGCCTCTGCCTGGCGGATGTCCGGCCGTTGGTAAAGCAGTTCCGATGGCAGGCCGGGGGTCACCCGAGGCACCTTGATGCGGCTGGTGGATCCGCCCCGCACCGTGAAATTCGCCGGCGCTCGTCCAACAAGCACCGCGAGCGCGGCAATGTTCTGACCGATGGTGACTTCGAGAGGCGGAATCGCCGCCCGCTGCGTTCCTGCCAGCGCCTCCTGTTGCGAAACGTCGAGCTGCGAGGCCGTTCCGCCGGCGAACTGCGTCTTGATCAGCGCAAGGATTCGCTCGGCCGCTGCGAGGTTCTGGCGCGTCACCCGCAACTCGTCCTGCGCCGCTAGAATCTGGAAGTACGTGTTGGCCACCGTGACGATCGCGGTCAGCGTGACCACCTCGCGATTATATCTCGATGCCGTCGCGCTTTCTTCCGCTGCAAGGAGGGCTGCCTGGTTCTTGCCCCAGAAGTCGAGCATGTAGCTCGCAGTCAGGCTGGTGCTGAATTGCGAGAAGTTCGAACTTCCGCCGCCGCGTCCGCCTCCGGTCCCGGTGACGCCCCCGCCAAGGTTGCTGCTGCTGGCGCTGCTTGTGGAGCCGAAATGCGCGCGCTCGGCGCTGGCTGCTCCGGTTAGCGACGGCAATAGCGGCGAACCCGCCACGCCCACCTGGGCGTCGGCCTGCACGACCTGGGCGACCGCAACTGCAACGTCGAGATTGCTGATCTGCGCCGCGTCCATCAGCGACGTCAGTTCGCCGGAGCCGAAGCCGCGCCACCAGTCCAGGACCGGGACCGCGGCATCGGGACTCGCCGAACTTGCCGCGCGATATTTCTCCGGCACTTCGAGATTAAGCTCGGGCCGTTCCGATCCCAGGATGCAGCCGGACAAGCCGGGGCCGAGCGCGAGTGCGATCAAAGCGGACATCGCGCGGATGCGACCGTCCCCCCACGGCAAAATCGCCCGGGCCAGACTTCGGTGTCGGACGCGTACCACCGGGGATTTCGACATCTCACTCGCCTGGCTGCAGTGAGGACTTTGGCAGGTTGGGAGGCGCATTGCCCCTTCGACGTTGGCCCCAGAGCCGGAACCTGTCCAGATACAAATAGATCACAGGTGTCGAATAAAGTGTCAGCATCTGGCTGAGGATGAGGCCGCCCACGATGGCAATGCCGAGCGGCTGGCGTAATTCGCCGCCCTCGCCCATTCCGATGGCAAGCGGCACCGCGCCGAGCAGTGCGGCCATGGTCGTCATCATGATCGGGCGGAACCGGAGCAGGCAGGCTTCGCGAATGGCCTCGAGCGGATCGAGGCCGCGCTTGCGTTCGGCGTCAAGCGCAAAGTCGATCATCATGATCGCGTTCTTCTTGACGATGCCGATCAGCAGGATCACGCCGATCAGCGCCATGATGCTGAACTCGGTGCGGAACGCGATCAGGGCCAGCAGCGCGCCCACGCCGGCCGACGGCAGCGTCGAGAGGATGGTCAGGGGATGGATGTAGCTCTCATAGAGCACGCCGAGCACGATGTAGATGGTCACCAACGCGGCCAGGATGAGCAGCGGCTGATTGCTGAGCGAATCCTGGAAGACCTTTGCCGTGCCCTGGAAGGTGCCGCGGATCGTCGCGGGCACGCCGATCCGGTTCATGGTGGCCTCGATGGTGCTGACGGCGCTGCCGAGTGACACGTTGGGAGGCAGGTTGAAGGAGATCGTGTTGGCGACGAGAAGTCCCTGATGGTTGACGGAGAGCGGCGTTGCGCCCCGACCGAAATGCGCGACCGCTGAAAGCGGGATCATCGTTTCGCTGCTGGTGCTGACCGCCGCGCCGGTCGAGGCCACGCCTTTGCCGGTCGACCCGATCGAATTGGTTGCAAGATTGCGTGCGGCCTGTGCGTTGGCCGAGTTGGCCGCGCTTGATATTCCAGGCGCCACCACCGTTCCCGCCACCGCGTTGGTCGCCTGCGAGCCGCCGACCGAGCCGCCCGAGGTGCTGATATAGACGTCCTTGAGCGTCTCCGGATTCTGCCAGTAGGACGCCGCCACCTCCATGATCACGTGATACTGGTTGCGCGCGACATAGATGGTTGAGACCTGGCGCTGGCCGAACGCGTCATAGAGCGTGTTGTCGATCTGGCTGACGGTGATTCCGAGCCGCGCCGCGGCGTCGCGATCGATGACCAGGTTGGATTCGAGCCCCTTGTCCTGCTGGTCGCTGTTGACGTCGGCGAGATTGGACTCGCGCTGCAGCGCCGCCGTGATCTTCGGCGTCCATTCGTTGAGCTCTTCCAGCGTCGGGCTTTGCAGCGTGTACTGGTACTGCGCGCTGGATACCCGTCCCCCGACGCGGATGTCCTGCACCGACTGCAGGAACAGGGTCGCCCCGGGCACGGTGGCGAGCTCGCGCCGTAGCCGCGCGATCACCTGGTCGGCGCCGACTTTGCGCTGGTCGAGCGGGCGCAGCGAGACGAAAACGAAACCGGAATTGGTCTGGTTGCTGCCGGTGAATCCGACGACGGCCTCCACCGCGGGGTCGTGCTTGATGATCGTGACGAATTGAGTCAGCTTCTGCTGCATCAACTGGAACGAAATGCTCTGGTCCGCCTGGATCGAGCCGACCAGTCGGCCGGTGTCCTGCTGGGGGAAGAAGCCCTTGGGGATCACGCCGTAGAGATAGAAGTTGAGCCCCAGCACCGCGGCAAGGATCAGCATCACGGATCTCGGGTGCGCGAGTGCGGCCGAGAGCGTCCGCCGATAGAAGCTGAGCATCGCTTCGAAAAAGCGCTCGCTGGCGCGATAGAGCCAGCCGTGTGCCCGGCTGCTTTCCCGGCGCAGCAGCACCGAGCACATCATCGGCGTGGTCGCGAGCGAGACCGCAAGCGAGATCAGGATGGAGATCGAGATCGTCATCGCGAATTCGCGGAACAGCCGGCCGACGATGCCGCCCATCAGCAGGATCGGGATGAACACCGCGATCAGCGAGATGCTCATCGAAAGCACGGTGAAGCCGACCTCGCCAGCGCCCTTCAGCGCCGCCTCAAACGGCGACATCCCGTGCTCGATATAGCGGGTGACGTTTTCGAGCACAACGATGGCGTCGTCGACGACAAAGCCGGTCGCCACCGTCAGCGCCATCAGCGACAGATTGTCGAGGCTGTAGCCGACGAGATACATGACGCCGAAGGTCGCGACCAGCGACACCGAGACCGCGACCACCGGGATCAGCGTCGCGCGGGCGTTGCGCAGGAACGAGAACACCACGAGGATCACCAGCAGCACGGCAAGGACCAGAGTCCGCTCGACGTCATGCAGCGAGGTGCGGATGGTGGTCGAGCGGTCGACCGCGAGATCGATGTCGATCGCGGGCGAGACCGAGGCCCTGAGCTGGGGCATCAGCGCCTTGACCAGATCGACCGTGCTGATGATGTTGGCATTCGGCTGCCGGTACAGGATGATCAGGACGGCGGGCTTGCCGTTGGCGAGGCCGGCATTGCGCAAATTCTCTACGGAATCGGTGACCTCCCCGACATCGGAAAGATGCACGGCCGCGCCATTGCGATAGGCGATGACCATTGACTTGTAGTCGTCGGCCTTGTTGGCCTGGTCGTTGGCGTAGATCTGGTAGCGCCGCTCGCCGACGTCGATCCCGCCCTTGGGGCTGTGCGCATTGGCGCTGGCGAGCGCGGCGCGCACGTCCTCGAGCCCGATGCCGTATTTGTAGAGCGCCTGCGGAACGAGGTCGACGCGCACCGCAGGCAGCGAGCTGCCACCGACCACGACCTCGCCGATCCCTTCGACCTGCGAAAGCTTTTGCGCCAGCACGGTGGAGGCGGCGTCATAGAGGTCGCCGCGCGTGAGCGTGTCGGAGGTCAGCGTCAGGATCAGGATCGGCGCGTCGGCGGGGTTGACCTTGCGGTAGGTCGGATTGCTGCGCAGGCTGGTCGGAAGGTCGGCGCGGGCGGCGTTGATCGCGGCCTGCACGTCGCGCGCCGCGCCGTTGATGTCGCGGTTCAGCCCGAACTGCAGGGTGATCCGCGTCGAGCCCACTGTGCTTTGCGAGGTCATCTCGGTGACGTCGGCGATCTGGCCGAGATGGCGCTCGAGCGGGCTTGCGACCGTGGTCGCGACATCCTCGGGGCTCGCGCCCGGTAGCGTCGCCTGCACCGCGATGGTCGGGAAGTCGACCTGCGGCAGCGGCGAGACCGGTAGCTTGAAGAACGCCACCATGCCCGCCGCCGCAAGCCCGAAGGTCAAGAGCGTGGTCGCGACCGGCCGGCGGATGAAGGGCGTTGCCGGGTCCATGGCTCAGTGGGCTCCGCGTGTTTCGCGGGCACCGCCGGGCCCTCCGGCAAGCCGCACGGCGAGGCGGTCGAACCACAGATAGATCACGGGCGTCGTGAACAAGGTGAGCAACTGGCTGACCAGAAGGCCGCCGACGATGGAAATGCCGAGCGGATGCCTGAGTTCCGATCCGGCGCCGGTTCCGAGCATCAGCGGCAGCGCGCCGAGCACCGCGGCCATGGTGGTCATGATGATCGGCCGGAACCGAAGCAGGCAGGCCTGGTAGATCGCCTCGCGCGGCGACCGGCCTTCGTTGCGTTCGGCATCGAGCGCGAAGTCGATCATCATGATCGCGTTCTTCTTGACGATGCCGATCAGCAGGATGATGCCGATGATCGCGACGATCGTCAGGTCCTGCCCCGCCATCATCAATGCGAGCAATGCGCCGATCCCGGCTGAAGGCAGGGTCGAGAGAATCGTCAGCGGGTGGATGAAGCTCTCATAGAGCACGCCCAGCACGATATAGACCGTGACGATCGCGGCCAGGATCAGGAACAGTTGGTTCGAGAGCGAGGATTGAAAGGCAAGCGCCGCACCCTGGAAGCTCGTGATGATGCCGAGCGGCTGGCCGATATCGATCTGCGCCTGCTTGACGGCGACGACCGCCTCTCCCAGGGACGCATCGGGCGCCAGGTTGAATGATATGGTGGCCGAGGGGAACTGGCCGAGATGCGAAACCTGCAACGGCGCGATGTCCTCGTGAACCTTGGCTAGGACCGGCAACGGCACCGGCGCGCCTCCGACCGAGGAGGGCAGGTAGATCGACGACAGCGATTGCAGGGATGTCTGCAGCGTCGGATCGGCTTCCAGGATCACCCGGTACTGGTTTGAATTGGTGAACACCGTCGAGACGATGCGTTGGCCGAAGGAGTCATAGAGCGCATTGTCGACGGTCGCGGGCGTGATCCCGAACCGCGCTGCCTGCTCGCGGTCGATGTCGACAAAGACCGCAAGTCCCTTGGTGGAAATATCGGTCGAGACATCGGTGAACGCGGGAAGCTGCCGCAATCTGTCGACGAGCTTCGGGGCCCATTCGGCGAGCTGGGCCGGATCGGCATCCTGCAGGATGAACTGATATTGCGCCTTGCTGACGGTGCCTTCGATGGTCAGATCCTGCACCGGCTGCATATAGAGCGTGACGCCGGTCAGCGATGCCGTGCTGTCCTTGAGACGGCGCATGACGGTCGCGATATCGGACTTCCGCTGATTATGCGGCTTTAAGTTGATCAGGATGCGGCCGCTGTTGAGCGTGGTGTTGGTGCCGTCGACGCCGATGAAGGAAGAGAGACTCTCGACGTCGGGATCGCGGAGGATGACGTCGGCCAGTTGCTGCTGCCGCTCCGCCATCGCGGCGTATGAGACCGATTGCGGCGCTTCCGAAATCGCCTGGATGACGCCGGTATCCTGCAGCGGGAAGAACCCCTTGGGGATGGCGACATAGAGCAGGGCGGTCAAGCCGAAGGTGGCGAGCGCCACCAGCAGCACCAGGGTCTGGTGGTCCAGCACCCAGTTCAGCATCCGGGCATAGATCGCGATGACGTGATCGAAGCCTTCGCGGCTCAGACGCTGGAGCATGTTCTCATGCGCCTCGCCTTCCGCCTTGAGCAGTTTGGCGCAGGCCATCGGCACAAGCGTCAAGGACACCACGGCGGAGATCAGGATGGTGACCGACAGCGTGATGGCGAACTCGCGGAACAGGCGGCCGACCACGTCACCCATGAACAGCAGCGGAATCAGCACCGCGATCAGCGACACCGTCAGCGAGATGATCGTGAAGCCGATCTGCTCGGAGCCGCGGAGCGCAGCCTGCAGCGGCGCTTCGCCTTCCTCGATGTAGCGGGAGATGTTCTCGATGACGACGATCGCGTCGTCGACCACGAAGCCGGTCGCGATCGTGAGCGCCATCAAAGAGAGATTGTTGAGGCTGAAGCCGAACAGGTACATGGCCCCCAGCGTGCCGACCAGCGAGAGCGGCACGGAGAGGCTTGGGATCAGCGTCGCGCGCGGACTGCGCAGGAATACGAAGATCACCAGCACGACCAGCATGACTGCGAGCGAGAGCTCGTATTCCACGTCCCTGACCGAGGCGCGGATGGTCACGGTGCGGTCGGTCAGGATGTTCAGGTCGATGCTGGCGGGCAACGCCGCCTGCAACTGCGGCAACACCGCCTTGATCCCTTCGACCACCGAGATGACGTTGGCCCCAGGCTGGCGCTGGATGTTGAGGATGATCGCGGGCGTCGTATTCATCCAGGCGCCGAGCTTGTCGTTCTCGGCGCCATCGATGACGTCGCCGATGTCGCTGAGACGGACCGGGGAGCCGTTCTTGTAGGCCACGATCAGGGACTTGTAGCCACCGGCACCGCGGATCTGGTCGTTGGCGTTGATGGTGTAGGAGCGCATCGCGCCGTCAAAATTGCCCTTGGGCGTGTTGACGTTGGCATTGCCGAGGGTGGTGCGCAGGTCGTCGATATTGAGGCCGTAGGCCGCGAGCTTGCGAATGTCGGCGCGGACGCGGACCGCCGGCCGCTGGCCGCCGCTGATGCTGACGAGGCCTACTCCCGGGAATTGCGAGATCTTCTGCGCCAGGCGCGTGTAGACGAAATCCTGGACCTGCGTCAGCGGCATGGTCTTCGACGTCAGGCCAAGGGTCAGGATCGGGGCATCGGCCGGATTGACCTTGGCATAGATCGGCGGCGCCGGAAGATCTGACGGCAGCAGATTGCCGGCGGCGTTGATCGCGGCCTGCACCTCCTGCTCGGCGACATCGAGCGAGATCGTCAATCCGAACTGCAGGGTGATGACCGAGGCGCCGGCCGAACTGACCGAACTCATCTGGCTCAGGTTCGGCATCTGGCCGAACTGCACCTCCAGCGGCGCCGTGACGGACGACGTCATCACGTCAGGACTGGCGCCGGGATAGAAGGTCTGGACCTGGATCGTCGGGTAATCGACCTCGGGCAGGGCGGCGACGGGCAGGAAGCGGAACGCCAGCATCCCCGACAGCATGATGGCGATCATCAGCAGTGTCGTCGCCACCGGTCTCTGGATGAATGGTCGCGACGGGTTCATTGGTGCCCGTTTCCGGAGCGCTGCCCGTTGCCGCCCCCAGCTTTTGAATCCGTCGGCTTGGCTGCAGCGGCCGACTCGCCCGCTCCCGTCGGAGGTCGAATGACGATCCTGGCGCCTTCCCGCAGCTTGTCGGCGCCATCGATCACGATGCGGTCGCCGGGGGAAAGTCCGGACTGAACCTCGACCCGGTCGCCGTCAGTGACGCCAAGCTTGACGGGGCGCACCGAGACCGTGCTGTCGCTGTTGACGAGATAGACGAAGGTGCCGGGCGTGCCGCGCTGGATGCCGGCCGTCGACATCGTCGTCACGTCCTTGCGGGTGTCCAGCAAGAGACGCAGGTTGACGAACTGATTGGGATACAGCGTCCGCGCTTCGTTCGAGAATTGCGCGCGCAGCTTGATCGTGCCGGTGGTCGGATCGATCTGGCTGTCGAAGGTCTGCAGCGCCCCGCTGGCGAGCTTGTTGGTGCCGCTCCGATCGTAGGCCGCAGCCGGCAGCACCGCCCCCTCGCGGAGCCGCCTGGCGATCGCCTGAAGCTGGTCCTCCGGGAGTGTGAACAGGACGCTGATCGGCTGCAGTTGCGTGATCACCACGATGCCGGTGGCATCACCAGGGGTGACGTAGTTGCCTTGGTCGACCTGCCGCAATCCGACGCGCCCATCCAGCGGCGACAGGATGTGGCAATAGCGCAGGTTCACTTCGGCGGCCTGCACCGAGGCGCGGTCCGCTTCAACCGTGCCTTCGTCCTGCGCGACCAGGGCTATTTGCGTGTCGAGCTGCTGGTGCGGCACGGCGTTCTGCTTCGCCAGGCCTTGGTAGCGGGCAAGGTCGACCTGGGCGCCCTTCAGCATGGCTTGGTCGCGCGCAAGCTGTCCCTTGGCCTGGGCAAGCGCCGCCTCAAAGGGGCGTGAGTCGATCTCCGCGATGAGATCACCCTTCTTGACCTCATCGCCTTCCTTGAACGCGATGCGGGTCAGATATCCGCTGATCTGGCTTCTGATCGTGACGGTGGCGAGTGAAGAGACGGTGCCGAGCCCATTGAGGTTGATCCCGATATCACCCTTGCCGACAGTCTCGGCGACAACAGACATCGGCGGGGCGGTTCGCCGGCCGGCTGTTTCCTGTGGCGTGCCTGCCGGCTTCGTCCACCAGACGATGCCGGCACCCAGCAGGAGGATAACGGCGATCGCGAACCCAATGCGCCCGCGAGCCGGGCGCATGATTTTTTTCCCAGGCGCAATCGAAGGGGGTGGCGTCGACTTCCTTAGCTGCTGATCCATGGGTCACCTGCGAAAGCGCATGAACGAACCCGTGTGGGGCGCATATCGCCGCAGCCCGGTTCCTGCAACATTTCCAGGTCGACATATTGAACGATTAGGGGCCAGAAAGCCCATTAACATTCGGTAGGGCGGCTCAACAAAGTCCGATGGTTCCGCGCGCTCGGCGCAATCGGCGGCCTCAGCCTAATTCTTGGCCGGATCGGCGTGCGACGCCATTTCGGCCCGCCGCTCATAGCTCTCGGCAAGAACCTTGAGACGATCGGCGACCGCCTGGTCGCTCACGCTTTCCGCCACCCGGCGCAAGGTCTGCGCTGGGCTCGAAAATTCCTTGCTCGGCATACTCAACTCCGCAACTCATGGTTTCAAACAATTATGTAGGTGCGCGGTGCACGATGCGAATTCACAAAGTCGGGAGTTTGGTCGCGTTGCAGCAGACGTGCACGGCGGCGGCCGGATTCTTCTCATTCGGCCGGCGTTGCCTGGGGTTGGACGGAGGAGGTTGCCGCCTCCTTCTCGCCGAACAGCCAGATCTGCAGCCGGTCGAGATAGAGATAGACCACCGGCGTCGTGTACAGCGTGAGGATCTGCGACACCGCGAGGCCGCCGACAATGGCATAGCCGAGCGGCTGCCTGATCTCCGAGCCCGCGCCCGTGCCCACCATCATCGGCACGGCGCCGAGCATTGCCGCCATCGTGGTCATCAGGATCGGCCTGAACCGCTTGATGCAGGCCTGGTAGATCGCTTCTTCCGTGCTGAGCCCTTCGTTGTGTTCGGCGTGTATCGCGAAGTCGACCAGCATGATGCCGTTCTTCTTGACGATGCCGATCAGCAGGATGAGGCCGACGATCGCGATCACGGTCAGATCGAAATGGGCCGCCATCAGCAACAGCAGCGCGCCGACGCCGGCCGATGGCAGGGTCGAGATGATGGTGATCGGATGGATCGTGCTTTCATAGAGGATGCCGAGGATCAGGTAGATCACGAACAGCGAGGCCAGGATCAGGATCGGCGTGCTCGACAGCGAGGCGCCGAAGGCCTGGGCGTTGCCCTGGAAGCTGGTCTGCAGCGAGAGCGGCGGATTCAACTCTTCCTTTACCGCGTCGATCGCGCTCACGGCCTGGCCGATAGCGGCACCCGGCGCAAGGTTGAACGAGATCGTCACCGACGGGAACTGCCCCTGGTGATTGACGACGAGCGGCGAGACCTTCACGACCGAATCGACCAGCGTCGACAACGGCACCTGCTGCCCGCTCGAAGACTTCACATAGATGCCGTTAAGTGCATCGGGCGAGTACTGGAACTTCGGATTGACCTCCATGACAACATGGTATTGCTGCAGCGTGGTGTAGATCGTCGAAACGATGCGTTGACCGAACGCATCGTCCAGCGTGTTGTCGATCGTGAACGGCAGGATGCCGTAGCTCGAGGCGACTTCGCGCTTGATGGTGATGTCGAGCAGCGGCCCGGCATTGAGCTGGTCGGTGGTGACATCGGTAATCGACGGGATCGTCTTGATCTTGTCGAGAAACAGGACCGCCCAACGGGTCAGCTCGCCCGGATCGGCATCGTTCATCGTGTACTGGAATTGCGTCTTGTTCAGCCGGGCCCCGATCGTGATGTCCTGGGCAGGCTGCATGTACAGCGTAATGCCCTGGATCTTTGCGAGGCTGGTCCGCAGCCGCGCGATCACCTTGTCGATCGGATCGCGCTGGTCGTAAGGCTTGAGCTGGATGTAGACGCGTCCGTCATTGACCGTGTAGACACCGCCGCCGGCGCCCACCGCGGCCCCGACGGAGGCGACAGCCGGGTCGCGCATGATGACGTCGAGCAGGGCTTGCTGGCGCTGGGCCATCGCCTGGAAGGAGATATCCTGCGACGCTTCCGACTGACCGAGGATCAGTCCGGTATCTTGCTCCGGGAAGAAGCCCTTTGGAATGACGACGTAAAGATAACCGGTCAGCGCGATGGTGCCGAGCATCACCATCAGCGTGATGAAGCGGTGACGCAGTACGATCCTGAGACCGGCCTCATAGAGATTGAGCAGCCCATCGAATCCGCGTTCGGACAATCGGTAGAGCCGGCCGTGCGATTCTTTCTCGGGCTTGAGCAGGTATGCGCACATCATCGGCGTGAGCGTGCGCGAGATCACCAGCGAGAGAACGAGCGCCACACTCACCGTCATCGCGAACTCGCGAAACAACAGTCCGACATAGCCGCTCATCAGGAACAGCGGAATGAACACGGCGATAAGCGAGAATGTGATCGCCATGACGGTGAAGCCGATTTCGCCGGAGCCCTTCATCGCCGCGTCATAGGGCGAGAGGCCTTCCTCGATGTGCCGCGTGATATTCTCGATCTCGACGACGGCGTCGTCGACCACGAAGCCGACCGCAATCGACAGGGCCATCAGCGACAAATTGTCGAGGCTGTAGCCCATTTCGTACAGGATCGCGAAAGTGCCGACCAGCGACAGCGGCACGGTGACGGCCGGGATGATGGTCGCCCAGAAGCTGCGCAGGAAGATGAAGATCACCATCACGACGAGCCCGATCGTCAGGAGCAGCGTGAACTGCACGTCGGCGATCGATGCGCGGATGGTATCGGTGCGGTCGGAAATGACGTTGATCTTGATGTCGGAGGGAATCGAGGCGCCTGCAGCACCGGCATCATCGCCTTGATGCGCGCGACCGTGTCGATGACATTGGCGCCCGGCTGACGCTGGATCGCCAGGAGGATCGCCCTCTGATTGTTGTACCAGCCGGCGATCAGATCGTTTTCCGGCGCGCTGATGGCGCGGCCGATGTCGCGGATGCGGACCGGAGATCCATTGCGATAGGCAACGACGAGATCGGCATATTGGTCGGGCTTGAACAGTTGATCATTGGTGTTGAGCGTGTAGGTCTGACGCGGGCTGTTGAGCGTGCCCTTCGCCAGATCGACATTGGCCTGGCCCAGCACCGTCCGCAGATCCTCGAGATTGATGCCGCGGGCGGCCAATGCCTCGGGGTCGACCTGGATGCGGACGGAGGCTTTCTGCTGGCCGCCGACGCCGACGAGGCCGACGCCGGAAATCTGCGAAATCTTCTGCAGCAGGATGTTCTCGGAATAGGCGTCCACTGTAGTGAGCGGCAGACTGTCCGAGGTGATGCCGAGCACGAGGATCGGCGTGTCGGCGGGATTGACCTTGCGGATCGTCGGCGGATACGGCAGGCCCGCCGGCAAATACGGGGAAGCGGCATTGATGGCCGAGAGCGTATCGCTCACCGCACCGTCGATCTGACGGCTGAGGTCGAACTGAAGCGTGATCTGGGTGTAGCCCAGCGCACTCGCCGACGTCATCTGGGTGAGGCCGGGGATCTCGCCGAACTGCAACTCGAGTGGCGATGCCACGGAAGACGCCATGGTCTGCGGATCGGCGCCCGGCAACTGTGCGGTCACCGTCAGCGTGGGATAGTTGACGTTCGGCAGCGCCGCCACCGGCATCAGCGGATAGGCGACCAGGCCGGCTACCAGCAGCCCCACCATGAGCAGGGCGGTCGCGATCGGCCGCCGGATGAACGGTGCGGAAATATTCATGGGATTGGCGTCTGCATGGCGTCCTGCGCGGCGGCTTCCTCGGCCGCCTTGCCATGGAGCGCGATGACATGTGTACCCGGCTGCAGCTTGTATTGGCCGTCGAGGACCACCCGCTCATTTGCCGAGAGCCCGGAATCGATCAGCGCCTGTCCGTCGCTGATTTGCGCTACCTTGACCTGGCGGATCGATACGGTGTTGTCGGGATTGACGACCCACGCATAGGCTCCGTTCGGACCTTGCTGGATCACCGCCGCGGGCACGGTGAGGCCGTTGTGTCGTGTGTCGAGCAGCAGCCGTGCGTTGACCAGCTCGCCCGGCCAGAGCCGGTTCTCCTTGTTGGAGAAATTGGCCTTGAGCTGGATCGAGCCCGTGGTCTGCAGGATCTCGTTGTTGACGAGGCCGAGCTGGCCTTGACCGAGCTCTATCGTGTCGTCCTGGTTATAGGCGAGGACGGTCAGCGGCGCCTTGGTGATTTGCTGCTGCTTCTGGATTTGCGGCAGAACCGTCTCCGGAAGCGTGAAGATCAGAGAAATCGGATCGAGCTGGGTCACGACGCACAGACCGTTCGTGCTCGACGGGCTTATGATATTGCCGACGTCGATCTGGCGGATCCCGACCACGCCGTCGATCGGTGAGGTCAGGCGCGTGAAGCTGAGCTGCACTTTCGCGGCCTCGATCAGCGCCTTGTCGGTTGTGATCGCGCCGTCCAACTGCCCGACTTGCGCCTTCTGGGTTTCGATCAGTTGCGGCGTCGCCCAGCCCTTGGCTCCCAACTGGCTGTAACGGACGAGGTTGGCATTGGCGTTGGCGAGCTGCGCCTGATCGCGTTCGAGCGATCCGGTATACTGATCGATCAGCGCCTGATAGGGACGCGGATCGATCTGCGCCAGCAGGTCGCCGGCATGCACATGCTGGCCTTCGGTGAAGTTGATGGTGAAGATCTGGCCCTGGATCTGGGCGCGCACCACGTCGGTGTTGTAGGCGATCACGGTGCCGACGCCGGTCAGATAGATCGGCACGTCGTGCTGGCTGACCGTTCCGGCGACGATCGGCACCGGGGACGGCCGGGCCGGCGCGGCGACCGCCGTCTCGAACGGGAAGTCATGCATGGCGTGGAGCAGAGCGCCGGTCGCCACTGCGGCGGTCAGCATGACGGCACCGACAACGATCTTCTTTTTCATGGTCTGGGCTTCGCTGAGAGGTTGTTAGCAACCCGGAATAACTGCGCTTGACGTGACGCTCCCCGTCACGAAGCCTGAGCAGGCGCTGCTGCCCGCCATCGTGGAGGCGGTTGGAGCGGGAGCGAGAACCGTCGGCACTGTCGGCAAGGCTGCAACCGGTCCAACGACACCTGGGAGCAGCGATACGCCAGGTGTCGGCACCGGCGCCCCCGAGCTGACGCCGAGATTGCTGATCTCGGACGAGTCGAGGGGAATGCCGGTTCGCTGGACGCCGCCGACTGTCGTGGGCGAGGTCGATGACGGCGTCGATGATGCGATGACGCTGGTCGAGCCCGAACCGCACATCCCCGACGTTCCCGACGTGTCGATGATGCCGGATGCCGTCGCCATGCCCGAGCTCTCCAGCGTGCCTGACGTCGTCGACACGCCCGATGTCGCCGATATCGCAGGCGACATGCCCGGTGTTGCGGCCGTATCGCCCGCCATGGCCGCGGTTGCAGGCGGGGTCGATCCAACCGCCATTCCAGCGCCGTCGAATGTGGCGGTCGATCCGAACATCTGGGTCGGCGCTGTCCCAACAGTCGAGCAGACCGTGCCGCTGCTTGGAATGGCGATCGTGCCCGTCGCGGGAGCCGCGAGCGGACTGACTCCCGCGGATGAGAGCTCGGTCGCGCCCAGCGGAATTCCCGTTGGCGAGACCGGCGAGCTCGCGCTGCCTAGCGGAGAGGTTGCGTCAAGCGTCGGAGTCGGGGTCGCCATACCAGTCACTTGCGCGACAGCGGCATTCGCTGTGAGCAACGCGGGAAGAAGGATCGCAGCGGCCAGCGAGAATCTCATCTGCATTCTCCGTAGCAGAGACAGATTGGGGACATGGCGGGTTTAGCTGCAGCTCGGCGGCATCGGCTCGCCCGGATGCAGCAGGTTCCAATCGGAACAGCCGAGACTGTCGCCCTCCTCGAGACGGAGGCGACCAAGGGCGTGATGATGGAGGCCCGGGCTGAAAGCGCTGGTATGGCCGTCTGCCCGAACGTGCCCTGTCATGCCGCCGATATTGGCGCCACCACCGAAGCTTTCCGGGCGAATGCCGCTGCCGACACCGCCAACATGCGCGCCGCCGCCAATTCCTCCGACGTGGACACCGCCACCTCCGACATGGGCGCCGGCGCCGAGTCCGCCAAAATGAGCTCCGCCGCCAAACCCTCCCATATGGCCGCCACCGCCGCGCGCCTCCGCTGCAGCGGTAAACAAGCTTGAGGCAAGCAAGGTTGTCGCCAGGATCGCTGTCAATCGTCTCATCATGACACTTCCTCTCCGTGAATGAAGCGCCCCGCATCGAATGCGCCAGCCGAACGAGCCGACCGGGTTCTCCGACGGCTTGAACGTAGGCGCGTTCGACGGCGCATCCACTAAATTCGTCTTTAGGAATGCAGTGAGATATCGCTTGGGATTTTTCTTTGCGCAGCCGCTGCGCGGAGCGCGGCAATAGCGCAGCGCTAATCCACGGACGCGCGGATGCGCAGGATCGCGGGATTTGAATCTACGATACTATCAATAAAGAAAGCGGCCAGGACCGCATAAGCGGTCCGGCCTCTTCAGTCTCGACTGTCAGCTTGACCGACAGGACACTCGTTTTCCGGCCAGTGACGGCCAACGTTCGACGGTGGCTCCGAAGCGACCGGATCAATAAGAGCCGTAACCGTAATAGCCGTAGCCGGTGCCCGGTTCACAGGGAACGTTGCCGTCGGTCCAGGGCTGCGATGCAAACGCGCCTACCCGCGGGGCAGGAACGCAGCCCGGTCCGCCGACATAGACTTGCTCCGGTGCCGCAACGGCATTGGCACGCGCGACGTGCCGGGTGTGTTCGCGAGCCATCGCGGGAGTCGCAAGCGTCGCCGCAGCGACCAGCGCTATCGACAAGAACTTGATTGCAGACATAGGTGTTCTCCATCAGGAAGCGGAGCCAATGGAGCGTGGCTCCCTCTCCGAAGTGCGGATCACGGCAGGCTGTTTAAAGGGCGCGTCTTCTCACGTTCTCTCAATGCCGCGTGAGCACATTCGTGCGCAGGTTGCAGACGGGAGCTGCCCGCTCACAACGACGTTACACAACCTGGAGCATGATCCGGAAAAGCGGATATCGGTTTTCCGAAAAGATCATGCTCAAACAAGAGGATAGAGCGGGATGATGATTCGAGGAAAAAATCATCCCGCTCGAGCAGCTTGATTTCAGTTGAAGCTAGACGGCCGTCGAAAGCGCGCGCATTTCGGCCTGCCACGGTGCCATTGTATGTTGCGCGGTAGCAATCGTCACGACTTCGTTCCAGCGCGAAAGAAAGGCGTCGACGCAGGCGGGATCGAATTGGCGCGCCCTGTTGTCCTGGAGGTAACGGCGTGCGTCCGCAAGCGGCATCGGGTCCTTGTAGGGACGCTTCATTGTCAGCGCATCGAAGACATCGGCGACTGCGACGACGCGGGCCGCGATCGGAATGTCGGTTTCCCTGAGCCCGTTGGGATAGCCGCCGCCGTCCCAGCGTTCGTGATGAGCGGCAGCGATCTCGGCTCCAAGCTGGATCAGCTCGCAATGGCTGTCGGCGAGGATGCGTCCGCCGATCGTGGCGTGGGTGCGCATGATCGCGATCTCCTCCGCGTTCAGCCGGCCCGGCTTGAGCAGGATGCTGTCGGGTATCGCGACCTTGCCGACGTCGTGCAGGGGTGCCGCAAGATAGATGTCGCGGATGAGCCGCGACGGCAGGCCGAGTTCTTCGGCGATGATGCGGCTGTATTTCGCTACCCGAAGCGTGTGCTCGCCGGTGTCGTTGTCGCGGTACTCGACGGCGAGCGCCAGACGCAGAATGATCTCCTCCTCGCGTTCCTGGAGCTTCTGCGTGGCGCTGGCAACGTCCCGGACGAGGTCGGCAGCGCGGTCGTTCAGTTGCCGAACGGCAATGCCCAGCCGGATAAGATTTCTGAGCCGAACCCTCGTCTCCAGAGTTTGCGGATGCTTCGGCAGGAAATCGGTGGCGCCGGCCTCGAGTGCCTTCATCCGCACCTCGTCCGTCTGTATCGAGGTGATCATCACGATCGGAATATTGCCGAAGTTCTGGAGTGCACGGAGTTCGCGGATGAAGGTGACGCCGTCCATTCTCGGCATCTCATAGTCCACGAGCACGATGTCGTACTGGCGCTGCATCGCCGATGTCATCGCCTGGAGCGGATCCGTGTACGCCGTGACCTGAACGGCGCCGTCGGCTTCCAGGAGCCGCGTGAGGAAGTCGAGGACAGAGCGACTGTCGTCAACGAGAAGCGCTTGTGTAAGCATCGGGTGTCCAGGTACGCGACGGTCGATTGTACGAGATCAAGAGCTACTGTGCGGGCTCTTAACGTCGACCTAAGCCTGACAATCGCCGATTGCACAACCTGTTCGATGCGCGTGAATGCAGGCGCAAATCGTACCAGGCTACCCATCGAATCCTCGGCACCGTATTCGTACGGACGTCTCGCACAGAAACGAGATCGCGCTTGATTAACATCTTAATCACCATCTCTGCCGATACTTCAGCCGAAAGAGATTCGCATTCCGGCTAAAGCGAATCACTGGGAATGCGGGGGACGGCGAATGGCTGAAGTGACGGAGCCCAAACGGTGGCTACAATTGCCACCGGACTGCAGCATCGCGTCGATCCGCCAGGTCTATGAAACGATCCGCGAGGCCTTCAGCCGCAATGATCGGCTCGAGATCGACTGCTCCGCCGTCGACAGGGCCGACGTCACGTCGATCCAGCTTTTGCTTTCCACCGCGGAGACCGGCAAGGCGCAGGGCCGCCCGGTCGTCCTGACTGCGTTCTCGCAAAGCCTCCGCAATACCCTTCGCCGCGCAGGCTTCTCCAGCGACGCGATGATCGACCAACATTTTCACAAGAAGGATGGCGCGTGATGGCTACGGTCCTGACGGTCGATGATTCGCCCAGCATCCGCCAGATGATCAAGGTCGTGCTCGAGCCGGCGGGCCACAACGTGATCGAGGCCGGCGACGGGGCGCAGGGCCTGGCGAAGGCGCAGGCCCTGCGCAAGCTGCCGTCGCAGGTCGGCCTGCCGATCGTCTTCCTCACCACCGAGTCCAACGACGCGGTGAAGCAGGAAGCCAAGAGCGCCGGCGCCACCGGATGGATCACCAAGCCTTTCAAGCCTGAGCAATTGCTTGCGGTGGTCAACAAGCTGGTGCGGTCATGAGCAGCATGGACCCGACGGAGATATTCCGTCAGGAGGCGAGCGAGCTTTTCGAAACCCTCGAAGGGGCCTTGCTGGATCTCGGCCTGCGTCCCGACGATCGCGAGCTGGTCGACTCGGCGTTTCGGGCCCTGCACACCATCAAGGGCTCCGGCGCCATGTTCGGCTTCGACAAGGTCGCCGCGTTCACCCACGAATTCGAGACCGCCTTCGAACTGGTCCGCAAAGGCGAGATCAAGCCGACGCAGGAGCTGATCGCGGTCGCGCTGGCGGCGAAGGACTATATCCGTGCCCTGATCGAAGCGCCCGATGACGCTGATTCGATCATCGGCGACGCCATCCTGGATGATCTGAAGCGCTTCGTTTCACCTGTCGAGCAGGTCCTGCCGGTCGAGTCTAACGTCGACGCCCCGCCGGTAAGCGAGAGCCGTCCGGCGGGCTGGCAACTGCGCCTCGAATTCGAGTCACATATTCTCCGCAACGGCTCCAATCCGCTCGACCTCCTGGATGATCTCTGCAAGCTCGGTCCCTGCTTCGTCGTGCCGGTCACCGATGGCGTGCCGCTTTTGGACGAGCTGGAGCCCGAGGACTGCTACCTGAAATGGGACGTCACGCTGCATAGCGGTTGCGACAAGGACGCCATCGACGACGTCTTCATGTTCGTGCAGGACGAGATGAAGCTGACGCTGGTGCCGCTGGCGCAGGTCGAGCGCGCGGCGCCGGCGCTCGCATTGCCGGTGGTGGAAGCTGAGCCGGCCGCCCCGGCTGCGGTGCTGGCCGCTGCCCCCGTCCCCGCTGCGGCGGAGCCGGCGACGCCGCCGGAGCGGAAGCGCGAGGAGCCGAAGCGCACCGAAGAGCGTGGCATCGCCACGGTCCGCGTGCAAGCCGAACGGCTCGACGAGTTGATGGACCGGGTCGGTGAGCTCGTCATTGCCCAGGCGCGGCTCAGCCAGTTAGCCGCGGCCGGCTCCGATCTCTCGATTAAGATGATCGCGGAGGAGATCGAGCGGCTGGCGGGAAGCCTGCGCGACACCACCATGGGCGCGCGGATGGTGCCGATCGGCTCCCTGTTCGGGCGCTTCCGAAGACTGGTCCACGATCTGTCCCGCGACCTCGGCAAGCCGGTCGAATTCGTCACCTCGGGCGAGGATACCGAGCTCGACAAGACCATGATCGAATGTCTCGCCGATCCGCTTGTGCACCTGATCCGCAATGCGATCGATCACGGCATCGAGGATTCCGAGGCTCGCACGGCGTCCGGCAAGACCGAGCAGGGACGGATCGAGCTGCAGGCGGTCCATTCCGGCGCGCAGGTCCTCGTCACCGTCAAGGACAATGGCGGCGGCCTCAACACGGCGCGCATCCGCGCCAAGGCCGAAGAACAGGGGCTGATCGCGCCCGGTGCCGCGATGTCGGATCATGAGATCCACCAGTTCCTGTTCCATCCGGGGTTCTCGACCGCCCAGACCATCTCGGCGCTGTCCGGCCGCGGCGTCGGCATGGACGTGGTCAAGCGCACCATCGAGAACATGCGCGGCTCGATCGATTTGTCGACGAAACCCGGCGAGGGAACGAATGTCACGCTGCGCCTGCCGCTGACGCTTGCGATCATCGAGGGATTGCTGATCCGGGTCGGCGAGGGGCGCTACATCATTCCGCTCCCGGCGGTCGAGGAGTGCGTCGAACTCACGGCGGACGACGAGCGCTCGCGCGGCCGCAATTTCCTCAACGTGCGCGGCAACCTCGTGCCCTTCCTGCGGCTCCGCGACATTCTCGACGTGCCGGGTGTGCCCGGACAGCATCAGAAGACGATCATCATCTCGACCGGCGAGACCCGCGTCGGGCTGGTTGCCGACCAGATCATCGGCAATCATCAGACCGTCATCAAGTCGCTTTCGAAGCTGCATTCCGATGTCACGATCTTTTCCGGCGCGACCATCCTCGGTGACGGCACCGCCGCGCTTATTCTCGACGTGGTGCAGCTCGTCGCGCTGGCGCAGTCGCGTGCGGAAAAGCAGCAGATGAGCGAGGCGGCATAGATGGCGACAGATCGGCACCAAGACGCCGGAACCGTCCAGGACGGTTCGATGCAGGTGGTCATGATCGGGCTCGGCGACGAGAAATTCGCGCTCGATGCAGGCCTGGTGCGCGAGATCATCGATCCGGTTCCCGCAACGAAAGTGGCCGGCTCGCGCTCGTTCGTGCCCAGCGTCATCAATGTGCGCGGCAATGTCATTCCGCTGGCCGACCTGCGCATCCGTTTCGGGATGCCGCAGACCGAAGCCTCCACGGAGACACGGATCGTCGTGATCGAGGTCGGCATCGACAACGAGCCGGTGCTGGTCGGCGTCACCGCTGACAAAGTCTACGAGGTTACCGAGATCTCGCGGACCGACGTGCAGCAGACGCCGCGCGTCGGCATGCATTGGAAGCCGGAGTTCATCCGCTTCATCACCAAGTGGCGTGAAGAGTTCGTCATCGTACCGAATATGGAACGTATCCTGAATTGAGGAAGTCTCGGGGGCGAGACTGGGGTTAGGGGCTGCACATGAGATTTACGGTCAAGGCCAAGCTGGCCATTGCGTTCGGTTTGATCATCGTCCTGTCCGCGGTCGCGGGCGGCGTCGCCTATATGAAGCTCGGCGACATGATGGAGACCGCCGACAGCATGGTGCTACGCGCCACGCGGATGGAGAAGGCGACTCAGATCGAAAAGGACATCCTGCTCCAGCTTCGAGCGGAGAAGAATGCAATTCTGGGGACGGAAGCTGACGTCGAGCAGTTTGCCGCGGAGGCCGCGAAGACCCGCGAGGCGGCGCTGAAGATAAAGGACGAGGTCTACGCGCTGGCGAGCGAGGCCGGCAGGAAGCTGCTCGACACGTTCGCGGCCGCCTACGCCAAGATGAACGCCTTCCAGGAAGATACCATCAAGCTGGCGAAGACCGACAAGGCCAAGGCCACAGAGCGCTCGATGCATGAGGGACGCAAGGTCGTCGCCGACGCGCTCGAGGCCATGGGCGCCTATGTCACCAACACGAAGAGGCAGATGGCCGAGCAGGCTGCCCAATCGAAGGAGGCGGGCCACCAGGCGCAACTGATGCTAATGACCTTGATTGGCGTCTCGCTCGCGGTTGCGATCGCGGCGGCGCTCTGGATTTCGATCAGCATCAGCCGTTCGCTGGGACGTGCGGTCGGTCTTGCAGGCGCAGTCGCCGACGGCGATCTCAGCAAGACCATTCCCAATGCCAGCAACGATGAGATCGGCGATCTCGTCAAGTCGCTGAACGTGATGGTCGAAAAACTCCGGCAGATCGTCTCGGAAGCCTTGACCGCGGCGCAGAACGTCTCGGCTGGAAGCCAGGAGCTTTCCGCCAGCGCCGAACAGCTCTCGCAGGGCGCGACCGAGCAGGCGTCTTCGGCTGAAGAAGCCTCGTCCTCGATGGAGGAGATGGCCTCCAATGTGAAGCAGAACGCCGACAACGCCAACCAGACCGAGAAGATCGCAGGGCAGTCGGCCAGGGATGCCGAGGCCAGCGGCGCCGCCGTCGGCCGCGCTGTCGAGGCGATGCAGACGATCGCGGAAAAGATCACCATCGTGCAGGAGATCGCGCGCCAGACCGACCTCCTGGCCCTGAACGCCGCGGTCGAAGCGGCGCGCGCCGGCGAGCATGGCAAGGGCTTTGCGGTGGTCGCCTCCGAAGTGCGCAAGCTCGCCGAACGCAGCCAGGCGGCGGCCGCCGAAATCGGCACGCTGTCAACGGAGAGCGTGAAGGTCGCGCAAGAGGCGGGCAGCATGCTCTCGAAGCTCGTGCCCGATATCAAGAAAACCGCGGACCTGGTCCAGGAGATCACGGCGGCCTGCCGCGAGCAGGACGTCGGTTCGGCGCAGATCAACCAGGCGATCCAGCAGCTCGACAAGGTCGGCCAGCAGAACGCCAGCGCATCCGAGCAGGTCTCCTCAACGTCGGAAGAGCTCGCCTCCCAGGCCGAGCAGTTGCAGTCGACGATCGCCTTCTTCCGCATCGACCATGGCCGCAAGGCCGCGGCCGCGCCGATCGACAAGGCGGTCAGCCAACTGCGCGCGAAGGCCGCGACCATGGCGGCCGCCGATCGCGGCGCCAGGAAGTCGCCGGCCGCCGAGACCAAGCCGCAGGGTCGTCGCCCCCTCAAGGTCGCCAATGGCGGCGGTTTCGCCTTCGCGCTGGATGAAGACGGGGACGACCGCGACGCTGATTTTCAGCGCTGAGGACCGAAGCGTTAGTTGGTGCGTAGCAGACCGGATTGTTTGCAATCCGACCGACAATTCGAGCATCTCTCTTGGGGACTGAAATGAGACTTACCGTCAAAGCAAAGCTGGCCGGCGCCTTTGGCCTTGTCATCCTGTTATCCATGGTCGCGGGCGCGGTGGGCTACATGAAGCTCAGCGATATGGTCGGCACGGCCGAGAGTCTCGTTTCGCGGGCCGGACGCATGGACAAGGCCGCCGAGCTCGAAAAGGGCATCCTGCTTCAGGTGCGGGCCGAGAAGAACTCCATCATCGCCTCGGACAAGAACTATGATCAGTTCGTTGCGGACTTGGCGAAGATTCGCGAGACGCTGCTCAAGACCAAGGACGAAATCTATGCCGGCGCGACCGACAGAGGCAAGAAGCTGATCGATGCTTTTTCGGCCGCCTATGTCAAACTGAATGCCTATCAGGACGAGACGGTCCGCCTCGCAAAGGTCGACAAGGCGGCGGCGACTGATCGTTCGATGAATGACGGTCGCAAGGTGGTGGCCGACGCGCTCGAAGCCGCAAACGCCTACATCTCGCTTGTCAAGTCGGCGATGGCCGAGCAGGCCGAACAGGCAAGGCAGGACGGGGCGCGCGCGGAGATGCTGTTGGTCATCCTGGTGATCGCCTCGCTCGTGTTCGCGGTGGTGGCGGCGACCTGGATCGCACTCAACATCAGCCGCGGGCTCAGCCGTGCCGTAAACCTCGCCGATGCGGTCGCGATCGGCGATCTCAGCCAGAAGATCGACGTTGCCAGCAACGATGAGATCGGCGATCTCGTCAAGTCGCTGAATGCGATGACGGTGAACCTGAACGGAACGGCGGCCGTCGCCAACGAGATCGCGCAGGGCAATCTCACCGTCGATGCCAAGCGGCTGTCGGACAAAGATACGCTCGGCATGGCTCTGGAGCGCATGGTCGAGAAGCTCCGCACGATCGTCGCGGAAGCGCTGACCGCGGCGCAGAACGTCTCGGCCGGCAGCCAGGAGCTCTCGGCCAGCGCCGAACAGCTCTCGCAAGGGGCGACCGAGCAGGCCTCCTCGGCCGAAGAAGCCTCCTCCTCGATGGAGGAAATGGCCGCCAACGTGAAGCAGAACGCCGAGAACGCCAACCAGACCGAGAAGATCGCAGGGCAGTCGGCCAAGGATGCCGAAGCCAGCGGCGCCGCAGTCGGCCGCGCCGTCGAGGCAATGCAGACGATCGCGGAAAAGATCACCATCGTGCAGGAGATCGCGCGCCAGACCGACCTGCTCGCCCTGAACGCCGCGGTCGAAGCGGCGCGTGCTGGGGAGCACGGCAAGGGCTTTGCGGTGGTCGCTTCCGAAGTCCGCAAGCTCGCCGAGCGCAGCCAGGCGGCCGCGGCCGAAATCGGCACGCTGTCGGGAGAGAGCGTGAAGGTCGCACAGGAAGCGGGCGGCATGCTGGCCAAGCTGGTGCCTGATATCAAGAGGACGGCGGAGCTTGTGGAGGAGATCACGGCGGCCTGCCGCGAGCAGGATGTCGGCTCGGCGCAGATCAACCAGGCGATCCAGCAGCTCGACAAGGTCGGCCAGCAGAACGCCAGCGCATCCGAGCAGGTCTCCTCGACGTCGGAAGAACTGGCCTCCCAGGCCGAACAGTTGCAGTCGACGATCGCCTATTTCCGTATCGACCAGGCAAAGGACAAGCCCGCGGCTGCGATGCCGATCGACCGGGCCTTGGCCAGCTCCGCGCGAAAGCCGCGAGCATGGCGGCCGCCGACCGCAACGCCAAGAAGCCCGCCGCCAAGCCGGCGCGTGCGCTCAAGGCTGCTAACGGTGGCGGCTTCGCCTTCGCGATGGAAGACGGCGGCGATGACGATCGCGACGCGGATTTTCAGCGCTAGAGCATGATCCGGAAAAGTGGGAACCGGTTTTCCGAAAAGATCATGCTCAGAAATAGGCGGGGCCCGGCCTTCGAGGCAAGTCCCCGCGATCTCTGACTGGAAGGACGCAACATGGCCGGCACGGCTCAATATCTGACGCTCGGTCTCGCCGGGGAGACCTTCGGCATCAGCATCTGCAACGTCCGCGAAATCCTCGACATGCGGCCGATTTCGCGTCTGCCGCACGCGCCGCATTTCATGCTCGGCATGATCGACGTGCGCGGCAGCGGCTATCCGATCGTCGACCTCCGGCTGAAGCTCGATCTGCAGAGCGTGCCGGCGACGGAAGCGACGCGCATCATCATCCTGGACGTGCCGATGAACGACCGCCTGGTCGGCGTCGGCTTCGTGGCGGACTGCGTGTTCGAGGTCACCGACATCGACGAGGACTCGATCGGTCCCGTGCCTTCGGTCGGTGGACGCTGGCAATCCGACTACATCGCGGGCATCGGGCGCAAGGGAGAAAAGTTCGTCATCATCTTCGATCTCGCACGACTGATGGCCGATGCGGACGTGTCCGCCGACGAGGCCCGGGTCGACGCATCAGCCGCAGCCTAGATTTGCGAAATCGGCGATGCTGGGGGCCGGGCTACATCTATCCGATCGTCAATTCCGCACGATCGCTGAATTGATCGAGGGGCAGGTCGGCATCAAGCTGCCTGCCGGCAAGCGCCTGATGCTGGAAGGGCGGCTGCACAAGCGCGTCCGCGCGCTCAACTATCCCGGGCTCAACGAATATGTCGAGCATCTGTTCGACAATGGCTTGCCCGACAACGAACTCACCCATCTGATCGATGTGGTCACGACCAACAAGACGGATTTCTTCCGCGAGCCGGCGCATTTCACCTTCTTGAAGGAGGTCGCGGTGCCGGCACTCCTGAAGCCGCGCGGCCGCGGATCGCACGGCCTGAAGATATGGAGCGCGGCCTGCTCGACCGGCATGGAAGCCTATACGACCGCGATGGTTCTCGACGACATGACGAGGTCCGGCACCAGGTTCCAGTTTCGTGTCCTCGGAACAGATATCTCGACCGCGGTCCTGCGGCTTGCCAAGGCCGCGATCTACACGCGCGACGTCATCGCGCCGGTCCCTTCCGAATTCGTGAAGCGCTACTTCCTGTCGTCGAGGGACCGGTCGAGCAACGAAGTCCGCGTGGTGCCGGAATTGCGGCGACTGACGAATTTCATGCGGATGAATTTGATGGATTCCAGCTATCCGGTGGACCGCGACGTCGACATCATCTTTTGCCGGAACGTCCTGATCTATTTCGACAGGCAGACGCAGCGCAAGGTCGTCGATCAGCTTTGCGCCCATCTGCGGCCGGGAGGCTATCTGCTGGTGGGGCATTCCGAATCGATGATCCACAACACGGTGCCGACGTTGAAGCAGGTTCAGCCGACGATCTTTAGAGTCTAGAGCATGATCCGGAAAAGTGGGAACCGGTTTTCCGAAAAGATCATGCTCAAAGAAAAGAGAGCAACGTGGAGCGCACGGCAATGCCCAGGCAGAAACTTCGCGTGCTGATCGTGGACGATTCGGCGTCGGTGCGCCAAATTCTCACGACCATCCTGAGCGAGGATCCGGATATCGAGGTGATGGCGACCGCGTCCGATCCGTTCGCCGCGGCACGCCGGCTGCAGAACGAATTGCCCGACGTGATCATCCTCGACATCGAGATGCCGCGCATGGACGGAATCACGTTCCTGCGCAAGATCATGGCGCAGCGCCCGATCCCGGTGATCATCTGCTCCTCGCTCACCGAAGAGGGCTCCGATCAGATGTTCGAAGCGTTCGAGGCCGGCGCGGTCGATATCGTTCCCAAGCCGCGGATCGATACCCGGCAGGCGCTGCTGGAATGCTCGAGCCGGCTGCGCGAATCGGTGAAGTCGGCGGCGCGTGCGCGGGTGCGCCCTCGCCTGCAGCGGCGCAGCGTCGAGAAAAAGCTGACCGCGGATGCCATCATGCCGCCGCCGATCCAGGGACGTTCGCGTCCGACCACCGAGCGCATCGTCTGTATCGGCGTCTCGACCGGCGGCACCGAGGCGCTGCTCGACGTGCTGGAGGCGCTGCCGCCGACTTGTCCCGGGATCCTGATCGTTCAGCACATGCCGCAGGGCTTCACCGCGGCATTCGCGAGGCGTCTCAACGCCGCCTGTCAGATCACGGTGAAAGAGGCCGAGGATGGCGAGCCGGTGCAGCCCGGTTGCGCCTATATCGCGCCCGGCGCCCGCCATATGCTGCTGCAGCGCTCCGGCCTGCGTTACAGCATCGCCATCAAGGACGGCCCGCCGGTGTCGCGGCATCGGCCTTCGGCCGACGTCCTGTTCCGTTCGGCGGCCCAATATGCCGGGCGCAATGCGCTCGGGATCATCATGACGGGAATGGGCGACGACGGCGCGCGGGGCCTTTTGGAGATGCGCAAGCTTGGTGCTGCGACGCGCGCGCAGGACGAAGAGAGCTGCGTGGTGTTCGGCATGCCGAAAGAGGCGATCGCACACGGCGCCGTGGAGAAGGTGGTCTCGCTCAACCAGATCGCGCGCGAGATCATGCTCTGGCACCAGGCCGGACAACCTGCCCTGACGGAATGATGGAATGATCTCTCCCGACGTCCAGACCGACACGGTTACTGCGGCAGCTGCCTCCATCGAGGAGGTATCGTCCCGCATCGAGGATAGTTTTGCCAAGGTCGGCAATCATCTCGGTCGCGGTCACGCTCTGTTCAAGGAGCTGGAGGGCGCGCTCACGGGGCTCTCGCGCGAAATGTCGGGCGCGGAAATCGAAGGTGCATCGACGGCGCTTCAGGATATTGCCGGCCGGCTGAACGCGCTGGCCGAGGCGCTGCCGGCGGAAAGCGCACTTCTCGGGCGGATCGGCGAGGATGCCGAGGCGGCATCGGCGCAGATCGCGCCGCTCTTCAAGCACATCCAGATGATCTCCATCATCGCGCGGAGCGCGCGCATCGAGGCGGCGTCGCTGGACGGCGACCGCGACAGCTTCCTTGATTTCACAAAGGAGGTATTCGAGCTCGGGCAATCGGTCCAGCATTCGATCGAAGGCTGCGCGCGCGATCAGAAGCTGCTGTCGGTGGCGGTCGAAACTGCGCTCAATCGACAGAAGGAATTCGAGAAGCTCTATCGGGATCAGCTTCTCTCGGCGAGCGCCGGCCTGATCTCGGCCTATGCAGGGATGCGCGAGCAGCAGGACAAGAGCGTCCATCTTGTCGAGTTGGCGGGCAGGAGCACCAAGAAGATCGCCGATGCCGTCGGCAGCGCGATCATCTCGCTGCAGTCGGGCGACAGCACGCGGCAACGTCTGGAGCATGTCTGCGGCGGCTTGCGGCGTGCCAACGGGATGCCGGCGCGCATCGTTCCGGCGCTTGAGGCGGATGCCAGCGGGCAGAAAGCCACAATCATCTGCCAGCTCCAGGCCGCGCAGCTCAAGGATGCGGATCGCGAGTTCGGCGATGATATCGGCGCGATCGTCCGTTCGCTGAATGCCATCCTTGCCGATGCAACCGGCGTGGTCGCGCAAGGTCGCTCGGTATATGGCGGCTACGACGGCGAGGCCCCGTCGTTCCTTGCCGTCATCAAGCAAACGCTGGCGCAGGCCTCGGAGCTGATTACGACCTGCGAGAGTTCGGGCAGATCGGTCGATGCTGCTCTCGCCGTCGTCGAGGATACGCTCGGCAAGTTTCGTCTGGCGATCGCGGGCCTTGGCGAGGCCGTCGTCGACATCATCCTGATCGGCATGAATGCCAGCCTCAAGGCCGGCCATCTGGGCGTCAAGGGCAATGCGTTCGTCGTGATCGCCAACGAGCTCAAGATGACCGCGGATCAGGTCTCCGCCGGCGCTTCCAGGCTGCAGCCGATCCTCGACCGCATCGAGCGCGCGGCCGGCGATCTCAAGGAGCTGCGCGCTCATGGAAATCCCGCGCAATTGACCAGGCTCGAGCCGTCGATTCTGCAAACGCTGCAGGAGATCGAGGCCGGCAACGCGCGGCTCGGTCGGTTGATGGACCGGCTCGTCCACGAGGGTGCCGAGTTCGAGGCCTTGATGGGTGGTGCCCGCGATCTGATGACCGCACTCGGCGAAGCGTCCGCGTCCCTTCCGGCTGCTGCCTCGCGCCTCGAGGCGTCGAGCGTAACGATCGGAAAGCTGTCGCTGACTTCGAGCGATGAGGCGGTGCTGGACGATCTGTTCGCGCAGTACACGATGGAACGGGAGCGGCAGGTCCATCGGGATGTCCTGCAGCGCCTCGGCGTGATGTCAAAATCTACGCCGCACCGGCCGGAGCCGGAGGTGCACGACGACGGCGTGCTGCTGTTCTAGGGCATGATCCGGAATCGGAATCTACTGAGCGGCCGATTGGCCGTCTCATCAAGCTCGAATAGGCCTCGTCGGGAGCTTGGCAGGAAAAGATTTCTGTCACAAAGAGGCTATATGAGCTAGCTTCCGGCCGAAGCCGCGCCCCTCGCTGGCGAGCCGCTTTGCGGGCCGGATGATTTCACGGAAGACAGGCACGAACGAAATGACCGGATGCCAGCGCGGGGTTCGCTATTGGGGGCGCATGTCGGCGCTGAAGTCCCTCAGCCCTTGCGCGCGGTCGTCACGGTAAGCACCGCGCGATGAAATCCTTCGTGACTGATGACCATCCGGATGCCTCGCTGTTCGGGCAGGGCTTTCGGCTGATGCTGTTTCCGGCGATCGTCGGGTTGCTTTTCGTGGGGGGCGTGTATTGGCTTCACCTTCAGTTGCACAGGGCTGGCGGGCAGGCCGAACCGACGGCGGTCGTCGAGGTCCGGCTGTTGCCGCGTCCGGATCCGCTGCCGATTCCCGTGAACCAAGCTTCGCAATCAACGGCCGTGAACGCAACAAACCCGGGCAAGGCTCCGACTGAGACGCCAGCCGACATGTCGCGCAACAAGCTCGCGGCACTGTCGGTCGAAGAGACGTCGTCTTCCGAAGCGGCCGTTTTGAGCAGGATCCCGCAGCGTTCCGAGGACGCCGTGCCAACCCCCGCAAAGCTGCAGTTCAGGGACATCCTGGTGCGTCATATCGACAAATTCCAGCGCTATCCGCGGGCCGCCAAGCGGCAGCATCTGCAGGGGACGGTGCTTGCGGTCTTCTCGGTCAGTCGCGATGGGACATTGCTCGGCGCGTGGGTCAAGACCAGCTCCGGTCAAGCCGTGCTCGATCAGGCCGCAATCGATACCATTCGCCGCGCTCAGCCGCTGCCGCAGATACCGCCGGCTCTTCCCGATTCCATGACAGTGGAAGTCGCGCTCGGCTTCGATCCGTCGTGAGATCTGGGGCTGCCTAGCCCCGCGACGCTTCCGCCGCATCGAACGCCGATCTCGCCGTCGCAATCTTCGGCTGGCTCTTCTCCGCCCAGGTGACGAGTTGGGCCAACGGTTCGAGCAGGGATTCGCCGAGCTCCGTTAGCCCGTACTCAACGCTCGGCGGCTTGGTCGGGAACACGCGGCGCGTGATCATCCCGTCGCGCTCGAGGTCGCGAAGCGTCTGCGTCAGCATGCGCTTGGAGATGTCGGGGATCGACCGCCTGATCTCGCTGAAGCGGTGCGGCCGCTGCGCGAGCACGATCACGATCAACGTGGTCCATTTGTCGCCGAGACGATCCAGGATGCCGCGCACCGGGCAAAGCGCGAGGTCGAACTCGCCGCTGCGCCAGGTCATAAAGCGCTGCGCCAGGCACTCATGGGCCGACCCGAGGTTATTTGCGCGTAACCCTGTCACCAAAAACTGCCTCCTTCCGCGATCTCCGGCGGCCTCGTATCTAGGCTTGGTCTACATTTTAGACCAGCAAGATTAGACCAGGAAGAGGACCATGACAATTTCCGAACGTATCGCCATCACCGGGGCAGCCGGCCAGTTGGGCCGCCTCGTCATCGCCGAGCTCTTGCGGATCGCCCCTGGCGCGCATCCGATTGGCATCGTCCGCGACCCCGTCGCCGCCAAGGACCTGGCGGAGCGCGGTGTCGAGCTTCGCACCGCCAATTATGAAGACCCCGCCGCCGTCGAGGCCGCGCTCGCCGGCGCCGACAAGGTGCTTCTGATCTCCTCGAGCGAGATCGGGCAGCGCGTCCGCCAACACGGCCATGTCATCGATGCGGCCAAAGCGGCGGGCGTGAAGCTGCTCGCCTACACCAGCATCCTCCATGCCGACACGAGCCCGCTGGCGCTGGCGGAAGAGCACCGCAAGACGGAAGCGCTGATCCGCGCATCCGGCGTGCCGTTCGTATTCCTGCGTAACGGCTGGTACACCGAGAACTACACCGCCAATGTCGCCGCCGCGATCCAGCACGGCGCTGTGCTGGGCTCTGCAGCGGATGGCCGCTTCTCGCTCGCCGCGCGCGCCGACTATGCCGCGGCTGCGGCGGCCGTGCTCGCAAGCCGCGACGATCAGGCGGGCCAGATCTACGAGCTTGCCGGCGACAATGGCTATACGCTCGCCGACTATGCCGCCGAGATCGCCAGGCAGTCCGGCAAGCCCGTCGTGTACAAGGATTTGCCGGAGGCCGATTACAAGGCTGCGCTGGTGTCGATCGGCTTGCCGGAGGCCTTCGCGGCGCTCTTGGCGGACAGCGATGCCAAAGCGGCCAATGGTGCGCTCTATGACGACTCCAGGCAATTGAGCGCGCTCATCGGTCGCCCCACGACGCCGATAGCCGAATCGGTGTCAGCAGCGCTCGCGCGATAGAGGGCCCGTAGCCCGGGTGGAGCGCCAGCGCAACCCGGGGCCGCTCGCAAACGTTGATGCAGATGTCCCCGGGTTACGCGTTCTGCTCCACCCGGGCTACGATGCTGCCGCATCGCCCTGCGGCATGATCACGCCCTCAAGGTTCGGGCCAGCCGGGGCCTTTATTGCGCTGTGTCAAACGATTGCCGGCCGGCCTGGCTAGGGTCGCGTCCGGACTTCCGGAGGTATCATCTTGAGCAGTGCCCCTGACCTGACCATGGATGACGGCGCAGTCGGCTCGCTCCATCCGCGTGGCGCGTGGACGGTTGCCAATGTCGAGATTCTGGAGCGGCTGTGCACAGGCATCCAGCCGCGGCTTGCGCATGGCATCCGCAAGATCGACCTCAGCGGGATCACCGCGCTCGACACGGTGGGCGCCTGGTTGATCGAGAAATTGGCGCGCGGCGGGCCGGCGCAAACGACTGAGGCCGAGATAACCGGCCTTTCCGCCAGCTATTCCGGATTGATAGGCGAAGTTCGGAAACTGAACCGCAGGCCGCCGGCGCCCGCGCGGCGCACCAACGCGCTCGCCGACCTGCTCGAGCGGGTCGGACGTGGCGTCATTGCCGAGACCATGGTCTTCCTCGACATGCTCGGCAGTGTCGGCATCGCGCTGTTCCGGACGCTGCGCCATCCGCGATCGTTTCGCTTCACCTCCACCGTCTATCAGCTCGGCCAGGTCGGCTGGCGCGCGATCCCGATCATGGCGCTGATCACGTTCCTGATCGGCGCCATCATCGCCCAGCAGGGCATTTTCCATTTCCGCAAGTTCGGCGCCGATTCCTACGTCGTCGACATGGTCGGCATCCTGGTGCTGCGCGAACTGGGGGTCCTGATCGTCGCGATCATGGTGGCCGGACGTTCGGGCAGCGCCTACACCGCCGAGATCGGCTCGATGAAGATGCGCGAGGAGATCGATGCGCTCACGACCATGGGCCTCGATCCCGTCGAGGTCCTGATCCTGCCGCGGGTGCTGGCGCTGGTCATCGCGCTGCCGATCCTCACCTTCTTGGGATCGATGGCCGCGCTCTATGGCGGCGGGCTCGTCACCTGGCTCTATGGCGGCATGGGCCCGGCGATCTTCGTCGCGCGGCTGCATGAGGCGGTCTCGATCAACAGCTTTGAGGTCGGCATGATCAAGGCGCCGTTCATGGCGCTGGTCATCGGCCTAATCGCCGCGAGCGAGGGGCTTCGCGTCAAGGGCAGCGCGGAATCGCTCGGACAGCAGACGACGTCCTCCGTGGTCAAGTCGATCTTCCTGGTCATTGTGCTCGACGGCCTGTTCGCCGTGTTCTTCGCCTCGATCGGAATGTAGCCGTGACCGAAGAACGTATCGCCATCCACGTGCAGGATCTCATCGTCGGCTTCGGCCGCAAGATTGTGCTCGACCATCTCAATCTCGATGTCCGTCAGGGCGAAATCCTGGGCCTCGTCGGCGCGTCCGGCGGCGGCAAATCCGTGCTGATGCGCACGATCATCGGCTTGCTACCGAAGCGCGGCGGCATCATCGAGCTTGCCGAAAATGGCGGCAGGAGTGGCGTGCTGTTCCAGCAGGGCGCGCTGTTCTCGGCGCTGAATGCGCGGCAGAACGTGCAATTCCCGCTGCGCGAGGCCGCGCATCTGTCGCCGTCGCTGCTGGACGAGATCGCCAATGCGAAGCTCGAGATGGTCGGCCTCACCGTCGACGATGGCGACAAGTTTCCCTCCGAACTTTCCGGCGGCATGGTCAAGCGCGTGGCGCTGGCGCGCGCGCTCGCGCTCGATCCCGCGCTGCTGTTCCTGGATGAGCCGACCTCGGGGCTGGACCCGATCGCCGCCGGCGAATTCGATTCCCTGATCAAGACGCTGCAGCGGACGCTCGGCTTCACCGTCTTCATGGTCACCCACGACCTCAACACGCTCTACGCGGTCTGCGACCGCGTCGCGGCGCTGGCCGACGGCAAGATCGCCGCGCTCGGTCCGCTGAAATCGGTGCTGGAATCCGATCATCCGTGGGTGCGGGCCTATTTCCACGGCGCGCGAGCGCAAATGCTTCATCTCAACGCTTAACGGAACGACATCAATGGAAACGCGCGCACCCTTTATCGTTGTCGGCGCCTTCGTCCTGGCGGCGATCGTCGCCGTGTTCGGCTTCGTCTACTGGCTCAACAACACCGGCGGCATCGGCAAGCGCGAGACCTACCAGGTCGTCTTCAATGGCCCCGTTCCCGGCCTGCTCGTGGGCGCCGCGGTGCTGTTCAACGGCATCCGCGTCGGTGAAGTCACCTCGCTCGAATTCGTGCCCGACCGGCCGCGCGACGTCCACGCCACCATCGCCGTGCTCGAGCGCACGCCGGTTCGCGCCGACACCAAGGTCGGCCTCGATTTCCAGGGCCTGACCGGCGTCCCCGTGGTGGCGCTGGAAGGTGGTGAGCGCATCGACGCGCCGCGCGTGCAGGGGCCGCTGATCGCCGAGAAAGGGGCGGGACAGAGCATGACGCAGGCCGCGCGCGATGCGCTGCGCAAGGTCGATGCGGCTCAGCGAAAATTCTGGACCGCTGCATGACGCGATCGGCAACCTCGGCACCTTTGCCGATGGGCTCGCGCGCAACACCCCGCGCCTGGACAATATCATCGCCGGTCTCGATCGGACCATGGGCGGCGGTTCTGCCCCGGCGCGCAAGACGACTTTCGACCTCAGCCCGGCCAGCCGGTTCGATGCGCCGATTCGCCCCTTCAAGGGAACGCTTGCCATTGCCGAGCCGACGGCGATCACTGCGCTGCAGACCCAGCGCTTCCTGTTCGCGGGCGACGACGACAAGGATTTTTCCGACGCGCAATGGAGCGACGCCCTGCCGCAGCTCGTGCAGGCGAAACTGCTGCAGAGTTTTGAGAACTACGACATCGCCCATCCTCCGTTCCGGCCCGACACTGCGCCGGAAGGCTCGTCCCGCCTGCTGCTCGACATGCGCAAGTTCGAGATCGTCACGGCGCCGCAGCCGCACGCCGTGATCGCGCTATCAGCCAAGCTCCTCGATGCATCAGGACATCTGCGCGCCGCGCGCGTCTTCCAGCAGGAAGCGCCGATCGAGACGCTGGCCCCCGCGCCGGCGGCAAAGGCCTTCAACACCGCTTTCGATGCGCTGGCGCGCGAGTTGATCCCATGGACGGCCAGCAATTCCTAACGTCCGCGCGACGTCCCACGACGGGCTAGGTGTGTAGATTCCCGACATGGTCGTGGGCTGGCTTGGGGAGTTCTCTTGGATACTCCAACGTAGCGATCCTGAAGAGCGCCGCGCGAACTCTCCGTAGGCCAAGCGGAAAACCCGCAGCATTACGCGTTGAACGGGATGACGCTTGAAACCTTTCGTCATGAACGCCACTGTGGGTTGCACGGGGAGAGGCGATTCGTGTCGATCGAGCGAGTTGTAGTACGTAATTACCGGGCCTTGCGCGGCGTGGAAGTCACATTCGGTACTGGTACCAATATCATCGTAGGCAACAACGAGACCGGGAAGTCGACATTGCTTGAGGCGATCAATCTGGCGCTCAAGTGCCAGTTGGGCCGTCGGCCGGCCGCCTATGAGCTGCATCCGTTTCTTTTCAACGCTGACACAGTGGCCGAGTTCGTCGCCGGTCACCGGGCCAAAAAACCGCAGCCTCCGCCAGAAATCTTAATCGAGCTCTATTTGAAGGAAGACAAAGCGTTCGCCGACCTTCAGGGCTCGATCAACAGCCTTATGATGGACCAGCCCGGCATCAGCCTCACCATCCGGCTCGACGAGAATTTCAAGGAAGAGTATCGCGAATACATTGCCGATCCTGACGCCCTCAATAGCGTCCCGGTTGAATACTACGAAATCGTCTGGCAGAGCTTCGCAGGCCACCCGCTCCAGGCGCGCGCGATCCCGCTCAAATCGATTCTGATCGATCCCAGCTCCATCTCGAACACGAACGCCGCCAATCGCTACGTCCTTGAGATCGTCAAGGACTATCTCGACAAGGCGCAGGCCGTCGATCTGGCGCTGTCATACCGCAAGATGCGCGACGAGTTCGTCAGTGATGAGAAAATTGCCGCCATCAACAAGGATTTGGCTTCCAAGACCGGCATCGTCTCCGACAAGACCCTGTCGGTTGCGATGGACATGACATCGAAGGCAAGCTGGGAATCCAGCGTCCTTCCACACCTCGACCGCATCCCGCTGACCCTAGTAGGGAAGGGGGAGCAGAACGCCGTCAAGGTGAAGTTGGCGATGGAGGCATCCGAAAAGTGCGACATCTTCCTCATGGAGGAGCCGGAGAACCACCTCTCGCATACTAATCTCAATCGCCTCATCAACAAGATCATCGAGAAGTCGAACGGGCGGCAGATCATCATCACCACCCACAGCAGTTTCGTCCTGAACAAGCTCGGCATCGACAACACGCTGATGTTCAACGGCAAGAATTCCGTTCGCTTGAACGACCTGCCGAAGACGACGGAGGCGTATTTCCGAAAGTTGCCTGGGTACGACACCCTGCGCATGATCTTGGCGGACAAGACTCTGCTCGTCGAAGGTCCCTCCGACGAGCTCGTTGTCCAGAAGGCCTATCTTCAGACCTACGGGCGGTTGCCGATCGAGGCTGGTGTTGAGGTGATTTCGGTCAATTCGCTGGCGTTCAAGCGGTTTCTCGACATCGCCAAGCTGCTCAAGCTTGAGGTGCGGGTTATCGGCGATAACGACGGAAAATCCGTGGCGAAGGCGGCGTCATATGCGCCGTATGCAGCGGAGAAAACCATCGGAATTCATATCGGCCAGGACGATTCCCTGCCGACCCTGGAGCCGCAACTCGTCAAGGCGAACGGCCTAGAAAAGCTCAATCGCATTCTCGGAAAGAAGTTTACCAACGAAGGTGAGCTGACCGATTACATGACGGCTCACAAGGCCGACACGGCCCTAAGGCTGTTCGATAGCACAGAGGCGATCGACATCCCCGGATACATCAGAGATGCCATCGCCTAATCAGATCGTGCTGGCCTGCGCGGGATCGGGGAAGACCACTAGGATCGTTAGGGATGCCTGTGACGACTCCGCGCGACGCTCGGCGCTGATTACCTATACGATCAATGGTGCTGGAGAATTGACAAGAGCGGCTTACGCACACGCGCGAGCGATTCCGCCCAAGATCACCATCAGCACCTGGTATGCCTTTCTGCTGCGACATTTCGTGCGGCCGTATCAAAATCACCTCTATGTGCCCCGGGTATCGCACATAAACTTTGTTCGCGGCCAATCCGCGCGGTATACGACGGCAAACGACATCCGCCGGCACTATTTTTCACGGGAAGGTGTCATCTATCTCGACAAGGTATCGAAGTTTGCCTGTGAGGCAATCAAGCGCACGGACGGACTTCCGATCCGGCGCTTCGAACGGATATTTGATCGTCTGTACATCGATGAAAGCCAGGACCTTCAGGGATTCGATCTAGATCTGGTCGAGTTGCTCCTGAAATCCGAGACTGAGGTCGTGCTCGTTGGCGACCACAGGCAGGCGACCTATTCAACGAACGACTCGCGAAAGAACAAGAAATTTGCGCGGGCGAAGATCGTCGACAAATTCTCGGAGTGGCAGAAACTCGGACTTTGCGCGATGGAATACCAGACGGAAAGCCATCGCTGCGTGCAGGCGATCTGCGATCTCGCCGATCAGTTCTATCCGTTATTTCCAAAGACGACGTCGCGCAACGACGAGGTCACTGGTCATGACGGAGTGTTTGCGGTTGAGGCAAGTCATGTTGAATCGTACTTCGCACGCTTCGCGCCTCAGACCCTTAGGTACAACCGGACCCACACAGGCATCCCGGGGGTACCGATCAATTTCGGCAATGCGAAGGGTATGACCTTTGATCGGACGCTTATCTATCCGCATGGGCCGCTGAGCAAATTTCTAAAAACCGGCGATATCGCTGATGCGGGAGCCGAGATACCGAAGCTTTACGTGGCGATTACACGGGCGCGGCAAAGCGTTGCCTTTGTCGTGCCCGATGGATTCCAAGTGAAGCGCATCCCAGTGTATCGGCCGAATGAGAGTTGAGGCAGATACTTTGCGCTGATCATAGCCGTCGGCTTCTGCCTCGACTTTGCGCGACCATCGCAGAGATTTACCTCGGTTGGCCCGATAGCAGCGGTACCCGACCGGGGCCCGGGCCTGCCTTCGTCATGCCGGTGGGGAATGGGGGCAGCATTGTCTATCTCGCGCAGGAGCCGACCTGACCGCTACCTGTTGCGGCAAACAGCGGATCAGGCGGCTGTTGGTGCGGCGGGCGGTTCCCTGACCATCAGGACGTCGCATGGCAATTCGGCCATGAGATGTTTGCCGATGCTTCCGATCAGCATTTCGGAGAGCGCGCCGCGCCCCTCGGTGCCGAGCACGACAACGTCGATGTCCATGTCGCGCACGCCGCGGCGCAGCACTTCATCCGGCGTCCCGAATTCGATGAACGACTGCGCGCGCTGCCTGATCGTCTCGCCGCATGTCACTGTCGTCAGGAAGGCTTTGTAGTCCAGCTCGACAGCCTGCTGACATTGCCGTCGATAGGCAGCGGAATCGTGGGCCAACCCACTCATCGGCATCTCGTAGGCGTGGAATATCATGAGCGTTTGGTCGGGGAAGCAGCGGACCGCGGCCTCGAGCGCATGGCGCGATGAAGCTGAAAAGTCGATCGCTGCGGCGATGCAGCCGTAAGCCCGCTGTCCTCTCTTCTTCGCGATCAGGATCGGTGTGTGCGAACTGCGAAGCAGGCGGTCGACCGTCGTGCCAAGGAAAAGTCGCCCGAACGGCTCATCCCTTGCAACGCCGGTGATGATGAGATCGCATCCTTTCTTTTCGGCGGTGCGCACGATCGCCTCGGCCGGGTCGCCTTCATCGATCACGATATCGGCCATCTTCGCCAGCGGGCCGATATCGGCCAGCAATTGCTTTGCCGCCACGCTGACGGGATCGGGAGGGCGTCGCCAGGATGGAACGGTCGGATCGAAATCCGCATCCTGAAGTTTTTCGAGAACGTGCAGGATCACCAGCTTTGCCTGCCACGACTGCGACAGCAGCACGGCGCGATCGAGCGCGCGGTCGCAGCGGGGGCTGAGATCGGTGGCGAGCAGAATTGATCTCGGCGGTTCTTTCGTCGGGCTTGCTTCGCTCATGTGACGCTACCTTTCAGCCATGCGGCCGGCTTCGATCGTCCGGGTTCCGGCGCGAGACCGCAACGATCTTGGCTGCGACATTTCGTTCAGCTTCATCCTGCAGCGCCGATCGCGTCGTGTCGATTGACATGGATCATCCCGGCAGGCGCGGTTCCCGGTACCAGGAAACGTCGTCGCAACGTATCATTGCAGCATGCACAGAAAATCCTCCGATCCGACGATGCACGAGGCATACCGGCAGACGGCGGCGGAGACGGTGGCCGCCCTGCATACAGATGCCGAGCGCGGTCTGAGCAGTGCGGAGGCCGCCCAGCGCCTGGCGCGCGATGGCCGAAACGAATTGGATACGGCGCCACCGCGTCCCGAATGGCTGAAATTCCTCGATCAGTTCACCGACGTGCTGGTGCTCCTGTTGATCGCGGCGGCGGTGATCTCGATCGCGATCTGGCTGAATGAGCACGAAACCGCGCTGCCTTACGAGGCCATCGCGATCCTTGCCATCGTGCTGCTCAACGCGCTCATGGGCTACATCCAGGAGGCCCGGGCGGAGCGCGCCGCAGCCGCGTTGCGTGAGATGTCCGCCGCGCACGCCAACGTAGTCCGCGATGGCGAGCGGCGCAACATCCCGGCGGCAGAGCTGGTGCCGGGCGATATCATCCTCATCGTGGAAGGCGACACCATTCCGGCCGACGCCCGGCTGATAGAGTCAGCCGCGCTGCAGACGGCGGAGGCCGCGCTCACCGGCGAAAGCCTGCCGGTGAGCAAGCACGTCGCGCCGGTGGCTGACAAGGCCGAGCTGGGCGACCGGCACAACATGATCTTCAGCGGGACCACCGCGGTCTATGGGCATGGCCGCGCGGTGGTTACCGCCACGGGGATGCGGACCCAGATGGGCCGGATCGCCGGCATGCTGCGGGAGGCGCCGCAGGAGACCACGCCGTTGCAGCGCGAGCTCGCGCGCGTCGGCAAGGTGCTTGCGATCACCGTCGTGCTGATTGCAGTGGCCATGATCGGCACGATCTTTCTCGTCAGCGACGTCAGCGGCTTCTCCGAGATTTTCGCCGTGCTGCTGCTCGGCGTGGCGCTGGCGGTGGCCGCGGTTCCGGAAGGACTGCCGGCGGTGGTCACGGCCGTGCTGTCGATCGGCATGCAGCGGATGGCGAAGAAGAATGCCATCATCCGTCGTCTCGCCGCCGTGGAAGCGCTCGGTTCGGCGACCGTCATCGCATCCGACAAGACGGGCACCTTGACCAGGAACGAGATGACGGTGCGCCGGGTCGTGACGGCGAGCGGCTGCACCAATCTCTCCGGCACCGGCTATGCGCCGGAGGGAGACGTGCATCTGGTCGGCGATGCGTCGGACAACGGCGCGCTGCAGTTCGAACTCGAGCGCACGCTGACGGCGGCCGAACGCGCCAACAATGCGATACTGGAGGAACGCGATGGCGCCTGGATCGTGCAGGGCGATCCGACCGAAGGCGCATTGATCGTGGCCGCTTGCAAGGCCGGCCTGCTGCCCGCCGCGCTCGATCAGCGCTTCGCCCGGATCGGCGAGATTCCGTTCTCGTCCGAACGCAAATTGATGAGCACGGTGCATACGGATGCGGAGCGGCGCGACCGCCTGATCGCGGTGACCAAGGGCGCGCCCGATGTCCTGCTCGCGCGCTGCACCCACGAACTCGTCGGACCAGATGCGGTCACGCTCACCGACGCGCGTAAGTCGGAGATCATGGCGAGCAATGATGCGCTGGCTGCGGAAGCGTTGCGGACGCTTGGCATTGCGTTCCGCTCGCTGCCCGCGGAAAGGTCGCAGCCTGATGCATTCGACGAGAATGTGGAGCAGGATCTCGTCTTTCTCGGCCTGATCGGCATGATCGATCCGCCGCGCCAGGAAGCGCGCGATGCGGTTGCACGCAGCCGGGCAGCGGGCATCCGCCCCATCATGATCACCGGCGATCATCCCAAGACCGCGGCGATCATCGCCGCCGAACTCGGCATCATCACATCAGGCCAGCGTGCGGTTTCCGGCGCCGAGCTTGAAGCCATGACGGAGCAAGAACTCGACCGCATTGTCCAGGAGGTCTCGGTCTATGCCCGCGTCAATCCCAGTCACAAGCTCCGCATCGTGCGGGCGTTGCAGCGGGCAGGGGAAACCGTGGCGATGACCGGGGACGGCGTCAACGATGCGCCGGCGCTGAAGGCCGCCGACATCGGCGTCGCCATGGGAATTACGGGCACGGACGTCTCCAAGGAGGCGGCCGACATGGTCCTCGCCGACGACAACTTTGCCACCATCGTCGCCGCGGTCGAGGAGGGCCGCGCGATCTTCGCCAATATCCGGAAATTCCTGCGCTATCTGCTGTCGTCGAATATCGGCGAGGTCTTGACGATGTTCTTCGGCGTCGTGCTGGCGGACAGTATCGGGCTTGCCGCCGCCGGCGGTGTCGTCGTGCTTCCGCTCTTGGCGACGCAGATCCTTTGGATCAATCTGGTGACCGACGGCGCGCCCGCGCTTGCCGTCGCGGTCGACCCGGCGGACCCCGCGATCATGCAGCGCCCGCCGCGCCCGCGCGATGAGGGCGTCATGACGCTGCAGATGTGGGGCGGGATTTTCCTGGTCGGGATCATCATGGCATCAGGCACGCTATTGGTGCTGGACGCCGCGCTTCCGGGCGGCCTGATCGAAGGTTCAGGCACGATCGCCTATGGGCGAACCATGGCCTTCACGACGCTGGTGCTGTTCCAGCTTTTCAACGTCTTCAACGCCCGTTCCGACCAGCTCAGCGCATTCCATGGCCTCTTCACCAATGGCTGGCTCTGGGCGGCGGTGACGCTTTCGCTCCTGCTGCACGCATTCGTGATCTATGCGCCCTTCCTCCAGCAAGCGTTCTCGACCGTCAGTCTGAGCGTCGGCGACTGGCTGTTCTGTGCAGCGGTCGCAACCTCGGTGCTGTGGCTGCGCGAACTGAGCAAGCTCGCGATGCGGGGCTTCGGCGGCCGTTCGAGCCACCATTTGGCGCCCCGATGACCGGCAAACACGCAATGTAGCCGCAATCCAGCTGCTCTATGGAACCAGGTCAACTTGAATTGCCTGGGTCAGGGTGGTGCGAATACTTCTGGTTGAGGACGAAGACGAGATGGCGTCGGCCTTGTCTGCGGTCCTGAAAAGCTACGACATGCTGGCCGACCGGGCGACCTCGCTGCTGGACGCCGCGGAAATCATGGTGGCGGGAGCCTATGACGCGATCCTGCTCGACCGCAACCTGCCCGACGGCGACGGCATCAGCCTGATCCCGAAGCTCCGCGCCAAGGCGATCCCGACCCCGGTCATCGTGCTGACGGCGCGGGGCGAGTTGTCGGACCGCGTCACCGGCCTCGACACCGGCGCCGACGATTATCTGGCCAAGCCGTTTGCGGCCGAGGAATTGCTGGCGCGGCTGCGCGCGGTGTGGCGGCGGTCCGCCGACCTGCAGCCCGATATCGTCAGGCTCGGGCGACTGAGCTTCAATCTGAACCATTGCGAAGCCGAGGTCGACGGCCGCCTCCTGGAATTGCCGCGCCGCGAATTGCTGGTGCTGCAGACCCTGATGCGGCGGATGGGGCGCACGGTCGTGCGCTCCTCGCTCGAGGCCGCCGTCTATTCGCTCGACGAAGAGGTGCAGTCGAATGCGCTGGACACGCATGTCTCGCGGTTGCGCCGCAAGCTCACCGAGGCCGGCGCCGGCGTCGAGATCCACGGCATCCGCGGCGTCGGCTATCTCCTGAGGGCGGCATCATGACGGCCATGAATACGGCGTCACTGCGCTCGCGCCTGATCCGCCGATTGATCCCGCTGCATGCGGTGCTGCTCGTCGCTTTTGTTGTCTTGCTCATTGCAACTCTGTGGGCGTCCGGTTGCGTGTATCGGCGCGATGATGGGCGCGGCATCGACGTGCTGCGCGACGCGGTGGCGCGCAGCACCGACGGAACGCTTTTCCTGCGCGAGACCCCGGCGCTGAAGGAGCTGCGCGGCGATACGCGGAATTTGTGGTTCGTGATCCACGACAAGTCCGGCCATTCGCTCTCCGAGGGCAACGTGCCGCCGGAGTTTGGACGTCTCGGCGGCGGCGATGTCGATGGCGATCGGAGCTGGGATCGCGCCCGTGACGATTCGCGTCACATCAGCGGGCAGATGAAAGTGGTCGAGACCGCAGCAGGCCCGGTGCAGATCATCGTCACCAGCGAGATCAGGATCTCGGATGCGCAGTCGCTGCTGCAGATCACGCTGGCTTTCTTCGGGCTGATGTTGCCCGGCTTTGCCCTGATGGCGCTGACGACGCTGGTGGCGACCCCGCTCGTGGTGCGCAACGCGCTCGCAGGCCTCGACGAAGCCGCGCATCAGGCCGGCGAGATCGACATCGACAAGCGCGGCGCCAGGCTGCCGGTCGGCGCCGTCCCCACCGAGATCGCGCCGCTGGTGACCGCCGTCAATGACGCCTTGGGACGGCTCGATGAAGGCTATGAGCGGCATCGACGCTTCCTCGCCGACGCCGCTCACGAATTGCGGACGCCGATCGCGATCCTCACCACGCGCCTGGAAGGCCTGCCGCAAAGCACCGAGAAGGCGCGCCTGATCGAGGACGTCTCGCGGCTTGCGACGCTGACCGAGCAGTTGCTCGATCTGCAGCGGCTCGAGCAGCGGCTGGCACAATCATCCGCCATCGATCTTGCAGGTCTCTGCGCACAGGTGATCGCCGATCTCGCGCCGCTCGCGATTGCGGCCGGTTATGAGATCTCGTTGCAGCATGAGGGCGCGCGCATCGACGTGTGGGGCGATCGCGGCGCGCTCGAACGCGCCGTCGTCAATCTGGTCCAGAATGCGATCCAGCATGGCGGTCATCGCGGTGCCATCGTCGTTGCCGTGAGCGCGCCGGCGACGGTCGAAGTCCGCGATCAGGGCCCCGGCATTCCGGCTTCAGAGCGCGAGCGCATCTTCGAGCCGTTCCACCGCCTGCAGCCGCGGCACCGCGGCGCGGGCCTCGGCCTCAACCTCGTGCGCGAGATCATCCATCTGCATCGCGGCGAGGTGAGCGTCACCGAACGAAGCGGCCACGGCGCCTGCTTCCGCATCTCCCTCCCACCGATCGCGCTCCCCGCTTTGGCCTGACGATCCGTAGCCCGGGTGAAGCGAAGCGCAACCCGGGACATCTGCATCAATATCGACGACCGGTCCCGGGTTACCCTGACGCTCCACCCGGGCTACGGCGCCTTTCGTGTGATCACATCATCTCCTCACAACACGCAATGCTCTCGCAATGCCAAGCGTGGATGGTGAGCGCGTCTTGATCCGAATCGCATCTGGGGCTTGCGGCGCGGCGCCGGGACACTGTGCTTATTATTGCAAGGTCATGGACTCATGTCTCACGATGCCACATCGTTTTTTCTCTCCTGGCTGTTCAACCCGCGCCGGGTCGGCGCGGTCGCCCCATCCGGCAATGCGCTCGCTGAGCTGATCACCCGCGAGATCACGCCGTCATCCGGCCCGATCATCGAGCTCGGCGCCGGCACCGGCGTCTTCACCTACAAGCTATTGCAGAAGGGAATTCGGCAGCAGGATCTCACCATCGTCGAATACGGATCCGAATTCGTCCAGATCCTGCAATTGCGCTTTCCCGGCGCGCGCGTGCTGTGGATGGACGCGGCGCGGCTCGGCACGGTGAAGCTTGCTGACGACGGCTCGGTCGGCGCGGTCGTGAGCGGCTTGCCGTTGCTCACGATGTCGCCGCGCAAGGTGCTGTCGATCGTAAGCGGCGCGTTTCGCTATGTGCGTCCGAACGGCGCGTTCTATCAGTTCACCTATGGACCGAGGGCGCCGATCCCGCGGCCGATCCTCGATCGGCTCGGGCTGAAGGCCACGCTGGTCGGCCGCACCATGAGCAATCTGCCGCCGGCTTCCGTCTATCGGCTGGTGCGGCGCGCGCCGTCCCGCTTGTCCGCGCTGCGTTCCGGCGCGATCGAGGATCAGTCGCAGCTCGACGATTTCGGGCTGCGCCCGCGATTGGTGGATACGCCAACAGTCCTGGAGCCGGGCTAGGCCGTGTGGACAGTTACCTTATCCAGAGCAGAGTGGCGGCAATGGCGACGACGGCGAAGTAGTTTCGCGCGGT